>NZ_JBVIOL010000001.1:1084409-1238761 GCF_055578825.1 Streptomyces sp. NPDC032822
GACGGGCCGTTGCCCGCGCCGGTAGGCATGTCCTTCTCTCCCATGCGTGCACACCCTACCTCCCCCCCCCCCCTCCCTCCCCCCCCTTCCCCCCCCCCTCCCCCCCCCCCCCCCCCCCCCCCCCCCCCCCCGCCACCGCCCCCAGCAGGATCCCGGCGGCCACCGCGGCCGCGACCAGGGATGCACGGGACATCCGGGCGGACCGCACCGACGGTCGGGGTATCACCACAACGCCTCCAAACAGCGGGCCGGCTCGTCTCCCCCTCCGCTCCACAGACTTACGGACTTCGGGCGGGCGGGCCGGTTCGGCTAGGCCGGGTGGGTGCGGTGAGTGGGGAGGAGGGGGCGGGGGCGGGCTGCGCACGGAGTGGCTGGAACCTATTCCTTGACTTAGGCAAGCAGCGGGTAGGGTGAGATTCATGCCCCCACCGCCGTCCCCCTCCCCGGGCGCGGTCCCGGATGCGGCCCCGGTCCCCGGCGGCCCTCCGCGTGTGCTGATCGCCGCCGGGGAACCCGGCTCGCAGGTGCTGCTGGCGGCCATGGAACTCGCCGGCTATCGCGCCGAGGTGGCGGACAGCGGGGCGATGGCGTTGGAGTGGCTGGAGACGTGCCGGTTCGATCTGGTGATCCTTGATGTGATGCTGCCGGACACGCATCGTCTGCGACAGGCCCGTCGGCTGTCCGGGCCCGACCGGCCGGCCGTACTCCTCATGGACCGGGGCGAGTTCCTCGGCAGTCTCGTTCCGCGCGGGACCGCCTTCGGGGCGGGAGTCCAGCTCACCGGTTCGGTCAAGGCCGCCGAAGTCCTCGCCCGGGCACGGCAGTTGGTGCGGGGTGAGGACTTCGGCGGACGGGGCGGTGGATGGGACGGTGCGCTGCGCTACGGCGATCTCGTCCTGGACGACGTGACCTGCCGGGCGTGGCGCGGGGACCGGAGCGTCGCACTGACCCCCGCCGAGCACCGGCTGCTGCGCCTCCTCCTCGTCAACGCGGAGCGCGTGCTCTCCAAGGAGCAGATCGGCCGGCATGTATGGCGTGAGCCGCCCACCGACGGTGCCGTGGAGCGGCTGGTCTCCCGGCTCCGGCGCAAGGTGAACGGCGAGGAGGGGGCGCTCATCCACACCCGACGGGGCTTCGGGTACCGGCTGGGGCGGTCCTCGGGGGCTGCCGGTGGGGCGGAAGCGGCCCGGGGCGCGGTGCGTGACGTGGTCGGGTGAAGGGCATGACCTCATGGCCCCGTCACACTTCTCCGCTGTCCGGAATCTGTCCGGGAGCCGTCAGCCCGGTCCGGTTGACTGGGCGGCCCGGACCCCGACTCCCCGCCCCCCCACGACCGAGGAGAGCCATGCCGTCCCCCCACGCCCCGGATTCGCCCACCTCCGATCCACGGGACCTCGGCTTCGATCCCGACGCCCTCCGCGCCCGGTACCGCGCCGAACGCGACCGTCGGGTCCGTCCCGACGGGCGTACCCAGTACCGCGACACCCGCGGTGAGTTCGAGGCGTACGACAAAGACCCCTACGCCGAGGCCGAGTTCACCCGTGAGGCACTGTGCGACCGGGTCGAGGCGGTGGTCGTCGGAGGCGGTTTCGGCGGGCTGCTCGCCGCGTCCCGGCTGCGGCAGGCCGGGGTGGAGACGATCCGGGTGATCGAGAAGGGCGGGGACTTCGGCGGCACTTGGTACTGGAACCGGTATCCGGGCATCCGCTGCGACATCGAGTCGTACGTCTATCTGCCGCTGTTGGAGGAGATCGGCTACGTCCCCGCGTGGAAGTACGCGCCGGGGGAGGAGATACGGCAGCACGCACGGGCCATCGGCCGGCACTTCGGTCTCTACGACCACGCCTGCTTCCAGACCCAGGCGACCGAACTGCGCTGGGACGAGAGCGAGTCGGAGTGGGTCGTCGCCACCGATCGCGGCGACCGGATCCGGGCCCGGTACGTCGTGGTCTCCAGCGGCGTGCTCAGCCAGGCCAAGCTGCCCGGCATCCCCGGGATCGAGACCTTCAAAGGCCATATGTTCCATACGAGTCGCTGGGACTACGCCTACACCGGCGGCAGCGCCGAGGGCGGGCTGACCGGGCTCGCCGGCAAACGCGTCGCGCTCATCGGCACCGGCGCCACCGGCATCCAGGTGGTCCCGCACCTCGGGGCCGACGCCGGGCACCTGTACGTGTTCCAGCGCACGCCCTCCTCCGTCGACGTCCGCGGAAACCGCCGTACCGACCCGGAGTGGGCCGCGACGCTGGAGCCCGGCTGGCAGCGGCGGCGCAGGGACAACTTCCTCAAGGTCGTCACCGGCGTCCGCGGCGAGGAGGACCTGGTGAACGACGGCTGGACCAGCAGCGCGCGGCTCCAGGAGAAGATCGTCCCGACCAACTCCTACGCGCACATCCCGGCCGAGGAGCGCGAACGGGCCTACGAGATCGCCGACTTCCAGAAGATGAACGAGATCCGGGAGCGGGTGGCGGCGGTCGTCGAGGCCCCGGACACGGCCGAGAAGCTCAAGCCCTGGTACCGCTACATGTGCAAGCGGCCCACCTTCAGCGACCACTACCTCCAGACCTTCAACCGGCCCAACGTCACCCTCGTCGACACGGCCGACACCCACGGCGTGGAGCGGATCACCGAGACCGCCGTCGTCGTCGGCGACACCGAGTACGAGGTCGACTGCGTCATCTTCGCGACCGGCTTCGCCGTCGGCGTCTCGGGCCTGGTGTCCGGGCGGCTCCCGGCATACGGCCGCGACGGCGTCGCCCTGCTGGACGCCTGGAAGCAGGCCGGCCCGCGCACCCTGCACGGCCTCTACAGCCACGGCTTCCCCAACCTCTTCCAGCTCGGGTCGATGCAGAACGCCGCCGCCGTCAACTTCGTGCACGTCCTCGACGAACAGGCCACCCACATCGCCGCGGTCGTCGGCGAGGCGCGTGAACGCGGGGCGCGGTACGTCGAGCCCAGCGCGGAGGCCGTGGCGGACTGGGTGGCGACGATCCGCGAGAAGGCACCCGACCTGTACGCGTTCCACGCCGAGTGCACCCCCGGCTACTACAACAACGAGGGCAGTCCCCGGCCGGGCAGCCAGCAGTTCGGCGACGGGCCGGTGGCCTTCCACGAACTGCTGGCCCGCTGGCGGGCGGAGGGCGGGACGGCGGACGTGCTGGTCGAGAAGGAACCCCGGGAGAGTTAAGGCGCCGTCCCCAGGGACCGTTCCGTCACCCGGGCCAGATGCCGGGCGAAGACCTCGCGGGTGTCCGGGGTGAGCGTGCGCAGGGCCACCAGGGCCGTGATCGCCACATCGCACAGCTCGGCCTGGACGTCGTCCCAGGTGTGGGTGACACCCTTGCGCGGGTTTCGGCCGGTCACCCCGATCACCGCCTGGGCGACCTCGCCGACCTCCTCCGACAGCTTCAGCACCCGCAGGAGCAGGCTGGGGTCGCCGTCGACCGGACGGTGCGCTTCCAGCCAGGCCCACAGGTCCTCGATCGACTCCCAGAGGTCCGGGGCCGTCGCCGTCGCAGGGGTGTCGTGAGCGCTCATGCCCGCAGCATGCCCGACGCGGCCCCCGGCGGAACAACCGGCGGCTACTCGAACAACGTTTCCTGCTCCCCCTCCGCCGCCCGCCGCACCCGCCGGTTCCGCGCCCCCACCACCAGCGCCGTCGCCAGCCCGGTCACCGCGAACGCCGCCGGGACCATCCAGCTCCGGTCGACCGCGTGGCCGAGAGCGTGATCGAGGGAGAGCCGGCCGGGCCCGGACACGGCGAGGCCGGCCGCCGTCAGGCCCAGGGTCGCCGCGTACTCGTAGCCGCCGCCCTGGTTGAAGAAGCCGTTGGGCGCGTGCACCGCGGCGGCGCCCGCCATCGCGCCGGCCGCCGCGGCCCCGGCCGCCGGGGTCGCCAGACCCAGCGCCAGCAGGGTGCCGCCGCCTGCCTCGGCCAGCCCCGCCGCCGCGGCGTTCTGCCGGCCGGGCGCGTATCCGACGGACTCCATGAACTGGCCGGTGCCCTCCAGCCCATGTCCGCCGAACCATCCGAACAGTTTCTGTGTGCCGTGTGCGGCCAGCACCCCGCCGGCACCCAGCCGGAGGAGCAGCAGACCCAGATCACGTCGGTCGTAGGAAGTCACGCCTCCACCGTCACATCCCCGGCCCTCACCGGCTCGGTCCGCAGCGCCGTTCGGGTGGCGCACCCGCGCCCACGGTGTGAGTCTGGCTGCCATGACGATTCAGACCGCCCGACTGAGCGACCCCGCCGTCCGCGCCTTCGTCACCGCCGTCAACGCCCATGACCGCGAGGCTTTCCTCAAGCTTCTCGCGCCCGGCGCGACCATGGCGGACGACGGGTCGGACCGCGACCTCGACGAGTGGACCGACCGGGAGATCTTCAGCTCCCACGGCCACATGGAAGTCGACAACGAGTCCCGGAGCGGCCGCGCCCTCATCGCCCGCTACAGCAACGACACCTGGGGCGAGATGCGCACCCGGTGGACCTTCACGGTCGGGGACGACGGCAGGATCTCCCGGTTCGAGACAGGCCAGGCATAGCGGCCCGTCCGAGCAGCCCATCAGGGTTCCCTGTACGCGGCCTTGCCTTCGCGTGCACTCCAACTCCTAGCGTTCTCCTGTATGGAGACCACACGGACACTGGGCCGCAGCGGCATCGAGGTCAGCGCTCTCGGCTTCGGCTGCTGGGCGATCGGCGGTGAATGGCAGGCGCCCGACGGCCAGCCGCTCGGCTGGGGCAAGGTCGACGACGAGGAGTCCGTACGGGCGATCCGGCGCGCCCTCGACCTCGGCGTCACCTTCTTCGACACCGCGGACACCTACGGCACCGGCCACAGCGAACGCGTCCTGGGCCGGGCCCTCGGCAAGCGGCGGGACGACGTGGTCGTCGCCACCAAGTGGGGCAACGTCTTCGACGAGGCCACCCGCACCCTCACCGGCGGCGACGACAGCCCGGCGTACGCCCGCCGCGCGCTGACCGCCTCCCTGGAGCGCCTCGGCACCGACCACATCGACCTCTACCAGCTGCACCTCTCGGACGCGGACCCGGAACGTGCCGCCGAACTGCGCGATGTCTGCGAGGAGTTTGTGCGAGAGGGGTTGATCCGTGCCTACGCCTGGAGCACCGACGACCCGGCCCGCGCCGCCGTGTTCGCCGAGGGGGAGCACTGCGCGGCCGTCCAGCACGCGATCAACGTGTTGCAGGACGCTCCCGAAATGATCGCGCTCTGCGAGGAGTTGGGCCTGGCAAGCGTCAACCGCAGCCCGCTCGCCATGGGGTTGCTGGCCGGGAAGCGCCAAGGGGCCATGGAGGCCGGGGACATCCGGAGCCGGCCGCCGGAGTGGCTCAAGGGCTTCGACGAGGGGACGGGCGCCGATCCCGACTGGCTCGGCCGCGTCGACGCGCTCAAAGAGATCCTCACCAGCAACGGCCGTACGCTCGCCCAGGGCGCCCTGGCCTGGCTGTGGGCGCGCAGCCCGCGCACGGTCCCCATCCCCGGCTTCCGCTCGGTCGCCCAGGCCGAGCAGAACGCGGGCGCGATCGGGAAGGGGCCGCTCACCGCCGGGCAACTGGTCGAGATCGACCGGATCCTCGGGCGGTGAACGGCCCCCGCGACGTCGTCGGGACGCCCTCGCATCACTGCGGTCAGTAACTGACCGCCTGCTCGGACAGGCTGATCTGCCCGGCCCTGATCGTGGCCACCCGCGGCGCCCGACGCGCGATCGAGGAGTCGTGGGTGACCAGGACGAACGTCAGCCCGTGCTCACGCCACAGCCCCTCCAGCAGGGCCATGATGTCGTCGCGGGTGCCCTCGTCGAGGTTGCCGGTGGGCTCGTCGGCGAGGAGTACCTTCGGCTTCTTGACGAGGGCGCGGGCGATGGCCACGCGCTGCTGCTGGCCGCCGGACAGCTCGGTCGGGACATGGGTGAGACGCTCGCCGAGGCCGACCGAGCGCAGTGCCTCCGCCGCCCGCTCGCGCCGCTCGGCCGGCTTCACACCGAGCGGGACGAGGGCGGTCTCGACGTTCTCCTGCGCGGTCAGCGTCGGGATCAGGTTGAACGCCTGGAAGATGATGCCGATCTTCTCGGCGCGCAGCCGGGTCAGCTTGGCCTCGCTGATGCGCCCGAGGTCGACGCCGTCCAGCTCGACGGTGCCCTCGGACGGGCGGTCGAGGCCGCCGATCATCTGGAGGAGGGTGGACTTGCCGCCGCCGGTGGGGCCCTGGATGACGAGCTGGTCGCCGTCCTCGATGGTGAGGTCGACGCCGCGCAGCGCCTCCACCGTCTCCTTGCCGCGCGTATAGCGCTTGGTGACGCCGGTGAGTCTGTACATGGGTGCTCCGTTAGCTCCGTAAGCCGCGAGAAGGACGAGAAGACGAAAGGGAGGGGAGGGGAGGGGAAGGGAGGGGAGAAGGGGAGGGGATGAGAAGGGCGGGCCGAGAGGGCTGGTCAGTTCACGCTGCGCAGGGCGTCCGCCGGCCGCATGCGGGAGGCGCGCCAGCCGCCCATCGCACCGGCGATCAGACCGCCGGCCACGGCCAGGCCCACCGCGAGCGCGATGGTGGTCGGCGAGACCGGGGCGGACAGGGCGATCTCCATGGTGTTCGACGTCGCCTGCCGGCCGGGGCCGCCACCGCCGGGGCCACCGCCCATGCCGCCGCCACCGCCGGTGGAGCCCAGCTGTGCGGTCAGCTTCGGGCTGATCGCGGTCACCGTGTAGGCGGCCACGAGGCCCAGCGCGATACCGAGGGCACCGCCGATCAGACCGTTCACGACGGACTCGCCGACGACCTGCCGGGTGACCCGGCGGCTCGGCCAGCCGAGCGCTTTGAGGGTGCCGAACTCACGCACCCGCCGGGAGACCGCCGAGGAGGTCAGCAGCGCGGCCACCAGGAAGGCGGCGGCGAGCACGGCGATCGACAGCCACTTGCCGACGCTGGTCGCCAGGTTCGAGGCGGTGGACAGGGAGCCGGAGACGGTGTCCGCGAGGTCGGCGGAGGTCGTCACCGTCGTACCGGAGATGTTCTTCTGGATCGTCGACTTGACGGTCTCGATCTGCTTCGAGTCGGCCGCCTTGACGTAGATCGTGGTGACCTGGTTCTTGGCGTCGGCCAGCGTCTGCGCCTGCTTCAGCGGCAGGTAGACGTCGGTGCTGGAGTCGCTGCTGTCGGGCGTCGCGATGCCGATGACCTTGTACTTGGTGCCGGAGATCTTGAAGGTCGAGCCGACCTTGTACTTGTTCTCCTTGGCGTACGACTTGCTGAGCACCGCGACCTTCGCGTTGGTCTGCGCGGCGGTGAACGTCCTGCCCGAGGTGATCTTCGAGCTCGCCAGCGGGCCGAGCGTCTGGTCGGTGACGTCGATGCCGGCCACCGAGTAGGAGTTCACGTCGAAGGAGGCGCCGCCGCCCTGGACCTGCGGCTGGGCGGTGCTGCCCGAGGAGGTGCCGCCGCCGGGGCCGCCCTGGCCCTGCCCCTGGGACTGGCTGTTCTGCGACTGGGCCTCGCCCTGGGTGAAGGAGCCGTTGACCTTCGTGACGTTCAGGGTCAGCGCGCCGACCGCGCTCGCCACGCCCTTCTGGGTGGAGACCTTCTCGACGAGCGAGGACTTCAGGGCCTGACCCCCCTGGGTCATCACCCGGTCGGAACTCTGCTCCTCGTCGTCGTCGTTCGACTTCGCGTCGAACTCGAAGCCCGGTCTGCCGGAACTGTTGTCGGTGGGCGCCGTCCTCGCCTTGGTCACCGTCATGTCGGTGCCGAGGCCGTAGAGCGATTGCAGGACTTTGTCCTGCGCCTGCTGCATGCCTGCCGACACCGAGTTGACGGTGATGACCAGGGCGATTCCGAGCGCCAGACCCATGGCGATGACCAGAGCAGCCTTCTTGCGCCGGCTCAGTTCGCGCTTGAGATAGATGCCAAACATCCCGTTCCTCTAGGTTCTTGGCGCCCGCTGTGGGCGCGGCCTCAAAGTAGGGAGAAAGCTTTGTGCGTACCTGAGTAAAGGGTGTGCAAGAACTGAGAATGCGAGGGCCGGAATCGGAATCCGCTGAGACAGCTCATTCCTAAGCTGTGGAGGGCTTGTTGCCAGGAACTCCCTGTTGAGTGGGGGTGTCACTCTGCGGAGGAGCGGTCTTTCTTTGAATTCCCTGTCCAGGCGTTCCCTGCTCGCCCTTCCTCTGGCCGCGGCTGCTCCCGCTCCCGCTCTTGCTTCCGCTCCGGCTTCCGTTTCGGCTCCGGATTCTGTTTCCGCTGCTGTCGGGGGGCTGCCCGAGAAGCTGACCGCCCGTGCCTGGCTGGTCGCCGACCACGACAGTGGTGAGGTGCTCGCCTCGTACCGGGCGCACCGGAGACTGGCCCCCGCGTCGACGCTGAAGATGCTGTTCGCCGACACGGTGCTGGGGAAGTTCGAGCGGACCGAGCGGCATACGGTGACCGACGCCGACCTCGCGGACGTCCCGGCCGGGTCCAGCCTGGTCGGCGTGAAGGCCGGGATCACCTACACCGTCGAGCAGTTGTGGCAGGGCGTGTTCCTGCGCTCCGGGAACGACGCGGTGCATGTGCTGGCCCACATGAACGGCGGGCTCGCCGCGACGGTCGCCGAGATGCAGGCCAGGGCGGCGGACCTGCGGGCCGAGGACACCCATGTGGTCAGCCCGGACGGCTTCGACCACAAGGGCCAGCTGTCCTCGGCGTACGACCTCACGCTCTTCGCCCGGAACGGGCTGCGCGGCGCCGACTTCCGGGAGTACTGCGCGACCAGGACCGCCGACTTCCCGGCGGGCGGCCAGAAGACCTTCCAGATCCAGAACACCGACCGGCTGCTGACGGGCGCCTACGGCGTGCGCACCTACCGGGGCCTGATCGGCGTCAAGAACGGCTACACAAGCGACGCCGGAAACACCTTCACCGGCGCCGCCACCCGCGGTGGCCGGACGCTTCTCGTCACCGTGATGCACCCCGACAGCGGCGGCAGCGACGTCTACGAGGAGACCGCCGCCCTGCTCGACTGGGGCTTCGGCAAGGGGAGTTCGGCGAAGGCGGTGGGCACCCTGGCGGAGCCGTTGAGCGCGGGTGGCGGGGCAGGTCATCCTTCGCCCACGCAGTCGCCGACCCGCGAGACCGCTCAAGCGGCGGCCGGCCCGCCCGGTGTGGCCGTGGACGACCCCTCGCCCTGGCGGCTGCTGGAAGGAGCGGCGGGCACGGTCGCGCTGCTGGCCGGTGGCGTCTACGCGCTGCGCAGGCGCCGGATCTGACCTGCACGGCAGCCGTTCCACCGCACCGGTGTGCAACTCGCTGTCCTACGCGAGGTCCACCCCCACCCGGTGCGGTGGAACGACTGCCGCAACCCCCCTCGGGTTGGTCGGCGGAAGCCCTCTCCTCCAAGTGTGAAGCTCTCGTGGAGGAGATGAAGAGCATATGCCTGCCACCGGCCCCGATGGTGCGGAGGATTCCATTCCGGTTGTGCAAGTTGAGCCTTCGATCACCTGATCGAATGGATCAGCCGCGCCCCACGTACGGCATCGCCGTCGCCAACACCGTCGCGAACTGCACATTCGCCTCCAACGGCAGCTCAGCCATGTGCCGCACGGTCCGCGCGACATCGGCGACATCCATCACCGGCTCGGGCGCGACCTCCCCGTTGGCCTGCAACGCCCCCGTCTGCATCCGCTCGGTCATGTCCGTCGCCGCGTTCCCGATGTCGATCTGCCCGACCGCGATCCCGTACGGCCGCCCGTCGAGCGACAGCGCCTTGGTGAGACCGGTCAGCGCGTGCTTGGTCGCCGTGTAGGCGACGGAGTGCGGCCGGGGCGTGTGCGCCGAGATCGACCCGTTGTTGATGATCCGGCCGCCCTGCGGGCTCTGGTACCTCATCTGCCGGTACGCCGCCTGCGCGCACAGGAACGCCCCGTTCAGGTTGGTGTCCACCACATGCCGCCAGGCGTCGTACGGCAGTTCCTCGACCGGCACCCCGCCGGGCCCGAACGTCCCCGCGTTGTTGAACAGCAGGTCGACACGGCCGAAGGCGTCCACGGTGGCGGCGAACAGCGCGGCCACGTCCTCCGGGCGGGCCACATCGGTCCCCACGGCGACGGAGGCACCCTCGGGCCCCAGTGCCGCGGTCTCCTCCAGAGGCGCCGGCCGGCGGCCCGCCAGCGCCACCGACCAGCCCGCGCGCAACAGCTCGACGGCGACGGCACGGCCGATGCCGGAGCCCGCGCCGGTCACGACCGCGGTCCGCCCGGGAGCGTTCGTCTGCTTGGTATCCATGAGGCCGCAGCGTAGGCGGGCGTCCGCCATCCGGGATCACGCTGTCCGTCATCCGGGTGTCATGCACCCGCCGCCGCGTGTCGGGATCCTCTCGCCGCGCCACCTCCTCCCCCAACTGTCGTGGGAGGAAAGAATGACCATCACAGAAACCGAGTCGTCGGCCCTGGCCCCGCACGCCCCGGAGCTGCGCGCCGCCGCCCGCCGCATCGGCCGCCGCGGCTTCCTGAGCGCCGGCGGCGCGGCCGTCGCGCTCGCCCTCGGCTTCGGGCTGCCCGCCACCGGCACCGCCGCCGCGGCCGAACTCGACCCGGCCCGCATCGACACCGACCCCTTCACCCTGGGCATCGCCTCCGGCGACCCCCAGCCCACCTCGGTGGTCCTGTGGACACGGCTCGCCCCCGTCCCCTACCAGCCCGACGGCGGACTCCCCGTCGAACGGGTCGCCGTCGACTGGGAGATCGCCCACGACCAGGCCTTCGCCACCGTCGTCGGCAAGGGCACCGCCACCGCCCACCCCGAGTTCCGGCACGCCGTGCACATCGAGGTCGAGGGACTCCAGCCGGACCGCGTCTACTACTACCGCTTCCGTGCGGGCAGTTGGCTCAGCGAGACCGGCCGCACCCGCACCACACCCGCCGCCACCACTCTCGCCTCCTCG
Source organism: Streptomyces sp. NPDC032822 (assembly GCF_055578825.1). Taxonomy (NCBI): domain Bacteria; kingdom Bacillati; phylum Actinomycetota; class Actinomycetes; order Kitasatosporales; family Streptomycetaceae; genus Streptomyces; species Streptomyces sp. NPDC032822. Next base: position 1,095,336 of record NZ_JBVIOL010000001.1, read on the forward strand.
CTCAAGATCGCCGCCGTGGCCTGCCAGGCCTACCACGACGGCTACTTCACCGCGTACCGCCACCTCGCCCAGGACGACGTCGACCTCGTCTTCCACCTCGGGGACTACCTCTACGAGTACGCCGTCGACGCGGCCGGCGGGCAGCGCCGCTACACCGACCGCGTCCTGCCGGACCACTTCAACCACGAAGCCGCGACCCTGGAGGACTACCGGCTGCGCTACGCCCTCTACAAATCCGACCCCGACCTGCGGGCCGCACACGCCACCCACCCCTTCGTCGTCACCTGGGACGACCACGAGACGGAGAACAACTACGCCGGCTCCGTCCCGGAGAACGCCGTACCCCCGGAAGAGTTCCTGCTGCGCCGCGCCGCCGCCTACCGCGCCTACTGGGAGCACCAGCCCCTGCGCCTGGCACAGCTCCCCACCGGCCCCGACATGCTGCTGCACCGGCGACTGCACTGGGGCCTGCTCGCCCAGTTCGACGTCCTCGACACCCGCCAGTACCGCTCCGACCAGGCCTACGCCCAGATCGTCCACCTCCCCGGCCCGGAGAGCGCCGACCCGGCCCGCACCCTGACCGGCGCCACCCAGGAACGCTGGCTCCTCGACGGCTGGCGGGACTCGGCCGCCGTCTGGAACGTCATGCCGCAACAGGTCTGCTTCTCCCAGCGGAAAATGGACCTCAACCCCGTCGCACGGATGTCGATGGACGCCTGGGACGGCTACTCCGCCGCCCGCCGCCGCATCCTCGACGGCGCGCAGACCGCCGGCGTCGACAACCTGATGGTCCTCACCGGAGACGTGCACGTCGCCTACGCCTTCGACATCAAGGACGACTTCGACGACCCGGCCTCCCGCACCCTCGGCACGGAGATCGTCACCACATCGGTCACCAGCGGCCGGGACGGCGCCGACCGGCCCTCGAACTGGAACACCTACACGACCGCCAACCCGCATCTGAGGTTCTACAACGGCCGGCGCGGCTACGCGACCGTCACCCTGGACCAGGAGCAGGCACGCGCCGACTTCAAGACCGTGCCGTACGTGACCACGCCCGGGGCGCCGGTCACGACGGCCGCGTCCTTCGTGACCCAGGTGGGGAAGCCGGGGCTCACGCCGGCGTGAGCGCCTCCTCCGACGGATAGCGGACGCCGATGCGCTCACGGATCGTGTCGAGCGTCCGCATCACGGCGAGCGTGCCGTCCAGCGGAACGAGCGGAGACTCCGTCTCACCGGCCCGCAGCGCCCGCATCACCTCACGGGCCTCGTGCTTCAGACTGCCCGCCGGCCCCTCCTCCGGGGTGGTCGTGAACTCCTCCGGGTCACGGCCGTCGCGGTGCAGCACGAAGCGGTCCGTGTGGAAGAAGCCGTACGGGATGTCGATACGGCCCTGCGAGCCGGTGACGGACGCCGTGGTGCCCGTACCGCCGATCACCGAGCAGTGCACCGAGGCGAGCGCGCCGCTCTCCCAGGAGAGCAGCCCGGCCGTCTGGAGATCGACGCCCTCCTCCGACAGCACCGCCCGCGCGGCGATGTCCGACGGCTCGCCGAGCAGCAGATGGGCGAACGACACCGGGTACACGCCGAGGTCCAGCAGCGAGCCGCCGCCCTGTTGCGGATCACGCAGCCGGTGGGTGGGCGGGAACGGGCCCGCCAGGCCGAAGTCCGCCTGGACCGTACGGATCTCACCGATCGCGCCGTCCCGCACCAGGTCCGACAGGCGTCGGATCAGCGGGTTGCAGTACATCCACATCGCCTCCATCAGGAAGCTGCCGCGCGCCCGGGAGAGCGCGACCAGTTCCTCGGCCTCCCGCGCGTTCAGCGTGAACGCCTTCTCGCACAGCACGTTCCGGCCGGCCTCCAGACACAGCCCGGCCGCCGCCCGGTGCGCCGAGTGCGGAGTGGCGACGTACACGACATCGATGTCCTCGTCCTGCGCGAGCGCGTCCCAGCCGCCGTACGCCCGCGGGATGCCGAACCGCTCCGCGAACCCCTTCGCCGACTCCTCGGTCCGCGAGGCCACCGCCACGACCTCCGCGTCCGGCAGATCGACCAGATCGGCGGTGAACGCCGCCGCGATCCCGCCCGTCGCCAGGACTCCCCAGCGCACCTTCTGCTCCGTCATCCCGGCCCCACCCTCGCTCACCTGAACCTCGGCACTCTGTACGAGCTGAGAGCATAGGTGGCGGATCAGTCGGAGAGGGAGGGGCCACATGCCCGAGTACGGGGCATCGACGGACGGAGTGTCTACGGGCGGGGCGTCTACGGATGGGGCGTCGGCGGGTGGGGCGGCGGCGATGCCTTTGGGTTCGGGTGCGCGTCGTACCGGGTGGCTTGTCACCCTGGTGCTCGGCGGTCTCACCGCCACGCCTCCGCTCGCGATGGACATGTACCTCCCCGCGCTCCCGGAGGTCACCAGGGCGCTCGACGCGCCCGCCGCCACCGTCCAGCTCACCCTCACCGCCTGCCTGGTCGGCATGGCCCTCGGCCAGATCGTGGTCGGCCCGATGAGCGACAAATGGGGCCGCAGGCGCCCGCTGCTCGTCGGCCTCGTGATCTACGTCCTCGCCACCGCCGTCTGCGCCTTCGCACCGAGCGTCGAGTTGCTCGTCGCCTTCCGGCTCGCGCAGGGGCTCGCCGGCGCCGCCGGGATAGTCGTCGCGCGGGCCGTCGTACGGGACATGTACGACGGCGTCGCCATGGCCCGTTTCTTCTCCAACCTCATGCTGATCTCCGGAGTCGCCCCGATCGTCGCGCCCCTCGTCGGTGGGCAGATCCTGCGGGTGACCGACTGGCGAGGCGTGTTCGTCGTGCTGACGGTGATCGGGATCGCGCTCACCGTCCTGGTGTGGATGCGGCTCCCGGAGACGTTGGCGCCCGCCGACCGGCACGGTGGTGGGGTCCGGGAGGCCGTGCGGTCGATGCGGGCCCTGGTGGGCGACCGGGTCTTCACGGGATACGTCCTCACCGGGAGCTTTGCCTTCGTTGTCGTCTTTGCCTATATCTCCGCCTCTCCGTTTGTCGTCCAGGAGATCTACGGCGCCTCCCCGCAGACCTTCAGCCTGCTGTTCGGCCTCAACTCCGTCGGGCTGGTGATCATGGGGCAGATCAACGGCAAGCTCCTCGTCGGCCGGGTCAGCCTCGACAAGGTGCTCGCCGCCGGGCTCGTCGTCCTCGGGCTCGCCGCGACCGCGCTGCTGCTGATGTCGGCGGGCGTCTTCGGCGAGGTGGGGCTCGTGCCGATCGCCGCCGGGCTGTTCGTGGTGATGTCCGCGATCGCTGTGACCATGCCCAACGCTCAGGCGCTGGCGTTGATGCGTGTCGAGCACTCGGCCGGTGCGGCTTCCGCGCTGCTCGGCACCTCGTCGTTCCTGGTCGGCGCGGTCGCCGCGCCCCTGGTCGGGATAGCCGGCGAGGACACCGCCGTGCCGATGGCGGTCGTCCAACTGGGTGCCGTACTGGTGGCGGGCACCTGCTTCGTGGTTATGTGCCGTCCTTGGAACAGACGTACGAGTGTGGAGGGAGCGGAGAGCTGAGCGCACCGAGACTGCGCGGCGACACCCCGGAACGGGCGGGGCTCGACCCCGACGAACTCCGACACCTGGTCCGACAGGTCCACGACCTCACCACCGGTGAGAACCCCTGGGCGGCGGGCGCCGTGGTGGTCGCCGGGCGCGGCCCGGTGATCGCCGTCGAGGAGGCGGCGGGCTGGGCCGTCCGGTACGCGTCCTACGACCCCGATCGCGAACAGGGCGTCGAACTGGCGGTCGGCGCACGTGTCCCGATGACCGTCGACACCCCCTTCGACCTGGCCTCCCTCACCAAGCTATTCACGGCGGTCGCCGCCGTGCAGCAGATCGAGCGGGGCACGCTCGGCATCGACGCGCGGGTCGGCGCGTACCTTCCCGACTTCCGGGCTGCCGCCGAACACGGCATCACGGTGCGGGAGTTACTCACCCATACGTCTGGGCTGCGGCCCGAACTGCCGCTGTACGGCGCTTCGGATGAGGCATCCCGGCTGGCGATGCTGCGTGCGGAGCCTCCGGTGGGGGTGCCCGGGACGTACACGTACTCCGATGTGAATCTGCTGCTTCTCCAGCATGTTCTGGAGCGCATCACCGGCCGTGGCCTCGATGTCCTGGTCCATGACGGCATCACCCGGCCTCTCGGTATGACGTCCACCTGCTTCGGGCCGTGCCCCGGCGCGGCGGCCACGGAGGACCAGCGGTGGCCGTGGGCGAAGGCGGAGCGGGGGATGCTGCGGGGGGTCGTCCACGACGAGAACGCCTGGGCGCTCGGGGGTGTGGCCGGTCACGCGGGGCTGTTCTCCACGGGGCGGGATCTGGCGGTGTTCTGCCGGACGTTACTCGCGGGCGGCGCGTACGGGCCTGCCCGGATCCTCGGTCCCGACTTCGTCGAACTCCTGATGTCTCCGCCGGGGCTGGGCTTCGCCCTCGACCAGCCGTGGTTCATGGGGGAGTTGGCGGGGCGCGGCGCGGCGGGCCACACGGGCTTCACGGGCACCTCCCTGGTCCTCGACCAGGCCACGGACACCTTCCTGGTCCTCCTCGCCAACACGGTCCATCCCCGTCGCCGCCCACCGGACAGCAGGCCGCGGGCGGCTGCGGGGACACGGATGGCTCGGGCTGTGCGGGGGTGCGCGTAGCACCCCCGGTTGTGGTGGGGTCGGGGCCGCGTCGGGGGGTGTCCGTCCTCGGAACGGCGCGGAGACTGTTTCTCGATGGGGTGCCGGCGTTGACCGCGCAGTCCACTGCGGGCGAACACCCCCCGACACGTCCCCTTGCGGCCGTACGACGGGACTGCCGGCGCGTGTGCCGTGTTGCGCCGGTGGCGGTCGGGGCGACGTCCACCTCGTGACCGACCGAGTCGACACCCCCGCCGCGTCCCCTTGCCGCCGTGCGACGGGGCTGCGAGGGCCTTTCGACGTCCACTTCTTGGCCTACCGAGTCGGGCGGTGGGTGGGCATAGGCCCGGGGGTCTGGGGGCGGAGCCCCCAGGGCGGTCACTTCTCGATGCGTCGAGTCGGGTGGGGGGTGGGCAAAGGTTCGGGGGGCTGGGGGCGGAGCCCCCAGGGGTCTGGGGCAGGGGGGTGGCGGCCTAGGATTGGCGGGTGGATGACCCCGTAGCTCCGGCTGACAGCCTTCGTCGTGCTCTTGGTGCCCTGCTCGACGGACTTCCTCCGCGGCGGGCCGCGCAGGCGGTCGATCGGCTGATCGCCAGCTATCGGGGGACTACGCCGACCGACGCACCGATTCTGAGGGACCGCGCCGACGTCGCCGCGTACGCCGCCTATCGGATGCCCGCGACCTTCGAGGCCGTGTGCGCCGCGCTGGACGCGTTCGCGGAGGCCGTGCCGGACTGGGTGCCCGGCAGTCACGTGGATGTGGGGGGCGGGACCGGTGCCGCCACGTGGGCCGTCGGCGCGACCTGGCCCGGCGTGCGCCCGGTGACCGTGCTCGACTGGGCCGAGCCCGCGCTCGCCCTCGGTCGGGAGGTCGCCGCCGCCAACCCCGCGCTGCGCGAAGCGCGGTGGCAGCGTGCCCGGATCGGGTCGGCGCTCGCAATCGACGAGACGGATCTGGTCACGGTGTCGTACGTCCTCAACGAGCTCACCGTCTCGGACCGTGCCGCCCTGGTCGACGCCGCCGCGCGTGCCGCCCAGGCCGTCGTGATCGTCGAACCCGGTACGCCCGACGGCTACGCCCGTGTCATCGAGGCCCGCGACCGCCTGGTCGGCGCCGGGCTCCGGGTGGCGGCGCCCTGCCCGCACAGCGCCGCCTGTCCCATCGTCCCGGGCGAGGACTGGTGTCACTTCTCGGCCCGGGTCAGCCGCTCCTCCCTCCACCGTCAGGTGAAGGGAGGCTCCCTGCCCTACGAGGACGAGAAGTTCGCCTACGTGGCCGCCGCCCGTTTTTCCGTCGACCCGGCTCCCTCCCGTGTTGTCCGGCGTCCGCAGATCCGTAAGGGGCAGGTGCTCCTCGATCTGTGTGAGACGGAGGAGCGGTTGAGCCGGCGTACCGTCACCAAGCGTCACGGTGATCTGTACAAGGCGGCCCGCGACGCCGACTGGGGGGACGTCTGGCCGCCGGGGGACCAGGGTTAGTCACTGCGGCTCGTCGCCCGTGGCCTCCTCCTGGTGCTTTTCCTGGAGCTTGCGCAGCAGCTCTCGTTTCTGGGCCTGGGGGTCGAGGCCGCCGCCGATCCGGCCGCCGCGTGCGGTGCCTCGCAGGGCCTTGCGGTTGAGGTTGCTGCGGGTGCCGCCGACTCCCAGCATGTTTCCTGATCCGCCTCGGGTCATCTGGGTCTCCTTATTTGGTACGAGACGTATCGTCTCGTTTTGTTGTTCCTGTCACTGTCTGGCGAGACGCTGCGTCTTGTCAAGTGGTAAATTCGCTTCATGACGCTCAAGAAGTCCGGCCCCGACACGGCTCGTCGCAGCGAGAAGTCCCGCCGCGCCATCTATGCCGCCGCCCTCGAACTCGTTGTCGAGCTCGGGTATCCCAGGACGACCATCGAGGGCATCGCCGCCCGCGCCGGCGTCGGCAAGCAGACGATCTACCGGTGGTGGTCGTCGAAGGCGGACGTCCTGCTGGAGGCGTTCCTGGATCTGAGCGAGCAGGCCTCACAGGAGGCCGGGGCCGTGGGCGAGTACGCCATCCCGGACAGTGGTGATCTCGCGGCCGACCTCAAGAGTGTGCTGCGGGCCACCGTCGACGAGCTGAAGAACCCTCGGTTCGAAGCCCCCTCCCGTGCCCTGGCCGCCGAGGGCGTGGTCAACGAACAGCTCGGCCGGGTCTTCGTGACCAAGCTCCTTGAGCCCTCGCTCCAGTTGTACGTCGACCGGCTGCGCTCCGCGCAGGGCGCCGGTGAGGTGCGTCAGGACGTCGATCCGCGGATCGCCCTGGAACTCTTCGTCTCGCCGCTGGCTCAGCGCTGGCTCCAGTACACGGGGCCGATCTCCTACGAGTACACCGACACCCTGGTCGACTACGCCCTCCACGGCATCGCGCCGCGCTGAGCCCCGGCGGGGTGGCGGGCCAGTCTTCCCGGCGCGTCCGTGATGATCCCGTCGCAGCCCAGCGCCAGTGCCCGGTCCCGCTCGGCCGGTGTCAGGATCGTGTGCGCCCAGACTCGGGGGATGCCCGAGCGCACCGCCCGCCGAAGGTCGGCGTCCCGTGCCCGGTGGTCGACGTCGAGCAGGTCGACGTAGGACCGCCAGCGTGCGGGACGGTCCGTGCGCAGTTGCCCGGCCGAGCGCCAGAGCTGGGCCAGCAGGCCCAGGCGGTGGGCCCGCCGGGCCACCTCGGGGTCGTTGGAGTTGACGAAGACCGAGCGGGTCAGGCCCCGGGCGCGGATCATCGCGGCCAGTCTGCCGAGGCTGCCCGGGTTCTTCGCCTCCAGCATCAGGATGATCCGGCCGCCGAAGCGGTCCAGGACGTCGGACACCGTGGGTGGGGGCTCCGGTCGCCGGCCGTCGGGGAAGGGCGGCCCGGGGCGTAGTCGTAGGTCCTGCCATTCGCGCAGGGTCAGGCCGCGTACCTCGCCGCCCAGGAACGTCGTCCGGTTCAGGGTCGGGTCGTGCAGCACCACGAGCGTGCCGTCGCGCAGCATCCGTGTGTCGAAGTCCAGGACCTGTGCCGTACCGCGACGGTAGGCCGTCACCAGTCCCGACATGCTGTTCTCGGGGACCTCGCGGGCGCCGCCGCGATGGGCGACGTACGTCACGCGGGGCAGGGAGTCCACGGTCAGTGGTCCGGCACCCCACTCCAGCGGGTTCGCCGGGCCGGTGAGGGCCAGCGAGACCACGGAAGCGACGGAGGCGGAGGCCAGGGCGGTCGTCGCAATCCATGTGACCATGTCGAACACGGTAGAGGTGTTTATCGTGATAAAGGCGGTAATGACACTCGATCTCGGTGACGGGTGCGTCTCGTCCCACCCATCCCTGTTGTCGGCTCCGGCCCCCCGGAGCGCGGGGAAGTGGGACCATGAGGCATGCTGTTCGGCACGACAGCAAGGCGAGGGGATAGATGAGCGCGGAGTTCGGCGATCGTTCCGGCCGGCAGGGCAAACTCTCCCAGTGGCTGCGTGGTCGCCGCCCGAAGGAGGCCGCCGGCGACGGCGGTCGGGAGGCTCTGCTGCTCGCCGCCGCCGCATCGGGGCTGCCGCTGGCGCCCGCCGCGTATCCCACCGCGGACTTCCGCTGTTCCTGTGACCGCGTCGGCTGTCCCACCCCGGCCCGACACCCGGTGTCGTTCGCCTGGCAGACCCAGTCGACCACCGACCTCGAACAGGTCGAGCGCTGGGCCCGGCATCAGCCGCAGGCCAACTTCATCACCGCGACCGGCATGGTGCACGACGTGCTGGACGTGCCGCTGGAGGTCGGCCGGGAGGCGCTGGAGCGGCTGCTCGACGCCGGTATCGAGGTCGGGCCGGTCGCCGAGAGCGACGACGGGCGGCTGCTCTTCTTCACCCTCACCCGCGGCACCCCCGAGGACGAGGACGAGTGGTGGCCCTGCGAGCTGGACTGTCATCCCGAGACGGCGGACGAGCGCCCGGGGCTGCGCTGGCACTGCCGTGGGTCCTACGTTCTTGTTCCGCCCGCCCGGTTGCCCGGCGATGATCAGTCCGTGCGGTGGGTGCGCGGGCTGGAGTACGTGTTGCCCGACCCGCTGACCCTGCTGGAAGTCCTCACCGACGTCTGCGCCCGGTACATCGGCGAGGAGCCCGACCAGGCGAACGCGGCCTGGCCCCTGCGCCGTTGACGCTACGAGCCTGCTGCCGAGGTCAGGCCCTGGATCCGTCCCAGGATCGTCACCCGCTGGTTCCCGCCGGTCTTCGCCGGGGTCAGCGCCACCTCGTTGGAGACGAACTGCATGGTGAGGGACTGCTTGATCTCACCGGTGGTCAGCGCGAGGACGTCCTTGTTGGGTGTCGGCACCGCGGTGCCCTGCGCGGCCGTCTGCTTCTCGTAGTGGTGCGTGGTGAAGAAGACCATCGCCCCGCCGTCCTCGGTGCGCAGTGCGAGCGGCGCGTAGTCCCCGCTCGTCCTCGGCTCGTCGATGTACTGCGTGGCCAGGCCCGGTCGCTGTGAGTCCTTCTCGCGTTCCGCACGCCACACGCTGGTGTTGGCGCCGGGCGCGAAGCCGTTCCCGCCGCTCTTCAGGTACGACGCGTAGGTCTTGCTCAAGTCCGCGGGCGGAACGGCCAGTTCGGTCGAGTTCGCCGGTACGGACTCGGCGAAGCCGTCCGCGTCCTCCTTGAACTCCGGCAGCTTCTCCGGCGCCACCAGCGTCAGGTACGCGGCCTGCCACGGCTCATCCAGGCCGCCGCGGGTGAACACCAGCAGCCAGCGCAGGGTGCCGCCCTTGTTGCCCGCCGCGTCGGCGACGAACCAGCGCGGCCAGCCCGCCTTCTTCGGAATCGTGAACTTCGCGTCCGTCAGCTTCAGCGGTGAGTAGGTGGGGTTGCCGTCCGGGTTGTTCACGGCTCCCGCCTTCAGCCGCGCCCGGTCGATGTCCTCCAGGGCACCGGTGACGAAGCCGGCGTCCAGCGAACTGTCGTACGCCTTGTCCGCCTTGTTGTATGCGGCGGTGAACTGGCGGAGTGCGGTGGCGGCCTCCGTGCGCGTGGCCGCCGGGAGCACCTCCCGCTCTCCGTGCACCACCATGCACCCGCTCGCCGTCAACGACAAAGCGGTCACCGATGCTGCCATCAGTGCGCTCCGGTCAAGACTGCGGAGCCTTCGAGGGCCGCGATCCAGGCTCATCAGGTTCCTTCACCTTCCCCTTCCCGGAGGCGAACCCTACCGGGGCGAGGAAGAGCGCGAGCGTCGGGATCAGGTAGAGGAGCCACACCGTGACCTGGAGGACCGTCGGGTCGGGCTGGAAGTTGAAGACGCCCTTGAGGAGTGTGCCGTACCAGCTGTCCGGAGGGATGGTGGCGCTGATGTCGAACGCCTTGTCGTTCAGGCCCGGCAGCCAGTCGGCCTCCTGGAGGTCGTGGAAGCCGTACGCCAGGACGCCCGCGGCCACCACGACCAGCATGCCGCCGGTCCAGGTGAAGAACCTGGCCAGGTTGATCCTCAGGGCGCCGCGGTAGAACAGCCAGCCCAGGAGGACGGCCGTCGCGATGCCCAGGGCTACGCCCACCAGCGGGCGCGGGCTGCCGTCGCTCGCCGCGTGCACCGACGCCCACACGAACAGGGCCGTCTCCAGGCCCTCCCGGCCGACCGCGAGGAACGCGGTGACGACCAGCGCGCCGGTGCCCATGGCGAGGGCGGCGTCCAGTTTGCCGTGGAGTTCCGCCTTGAGGTGGCGGGCGGTGCGGCGCATCCAGAAGACCATCCACGTCACCAGGCCCACCGCGAGGACGGACAGGCTGCCCCCGAGGGCCTCCTGGGCCTGGAACGTCAGCTCCTGGGAGCCGAATTCGAGCGCGCTGCCGAAGCCGAGGGCGAGGACGATCGCGGCGCCGATGCCGATCCAGATGGGCTTGAGGGCGTCGGTGCGGTCTGTCTTGACCAGGTAGGCGATGAGGATGCAGACGACCAGGCTGGCTTCCAGGCCCTCGCGCAGACCGATCAGATAGTTGGAGAACAACGGGTTCAGGCCTCCTCGGCGAGCAGGGTGCTGCCCCACCAGTCGTCCCGGTCGCGGACGCCGGGCGGGACCGCGAACACCGCGGAACCCACGTGCTGGATGTACTCGTTGAGGGCGTCCGTGGCCAGGTTGCGCTGGATCCGCACGAAGCCCTCGCGGACGTCCCGCTGGTAGGCCAGGAAGAACAGGCCCGCCTCCAGCCGGCCGAGGCGGTCCGTGCCGTCGGTGAAGGAGTAGCCGCGGCGCAGGATCGTCGCCCCGTGGTTGGAGTCGGGGTGCGCGAGCCGTACGTGCGCGTCGGGCAGCATCGCCTTGAGGAACGGCTTGTCGCGCTCCTTGGCCTTGCCGACCGGGGCGCCCTCGCCCTTGTCCCGGCCGAAGATGTCCTCCTGCTCCTGGAGCGAGGTGCGGTCCCAGGTCTCGACGTGCATCCGGATGCGGCGGGCGACGAGGTACGAACCCCCGCTCATCCACGCCGTGTTCGTGCCGTTGTCCTTCGGGTCCACCCACACGTGCTTCTTCAGGCGGGCCGTCTCGGTGCCCGCGATGTTGCGGGTGCCGTCCTTGAAGCCCATCAGGTTGCGCGGGGTCTGCGCCTCGGGTGTCGTCGAGGAGGTCTTGCCGAAGCCGAGCTGCGACCAGCGGATGACGACCTTGCCGAAGCCGATGCGGGCGAGGTTGCGGACGGCGTGCACGGCGACCTGCGGGTCGTCCGCGCAGGCCTGGATGCACAGGTCGCCGCCGCTGCGGTTCCGGTCGAGGTTGTCGCCGGCGAACTTGGGCAGGTCGACCAGGGCCTCGGGGCGTCTGTCCGCGAGGTCGAACTTCTCGAACAGGGACGGGCCGAAGCCGATCGTCAGGGTCAGCCGGGACGGCCTGAGGCCCAGGGCCTCGCCGGTGTCGTCCGGCGGGGCCTCGGGGAGACCGCCGTAGGCGCCCTCGCCGACCGCGTGGCCGGCGGACATCCTCCGCGCGGCCTCGGTCCAGTCCTTCAGCATCTGGACGAGCGCCGCCCGGTCGTCGGTCGTGACGTCGAACGCGGCGAAGTGCAGGCGGTCCTGCACGGGCGTCGAGATGCCCGCCTGGTGGGTGCCGTGGAAGGCGATGGCGGCGCCGGTCCCGGCCGCGGTGGGGACCGCGTCGGCGGCGGAGTCGCCGGTGCGGGTGAGCGCGACCGCGCCGCCGGCCGTGGCGGCCCCGAGCGCGAGCCCGGCACCGCCCCAGCCGATCAGCGCGCGCCGCGAGGGAGCGGCGCCTTCCTCGGTGTGGTCCGTCATGACGACTTCGTGGCGACGGCGGCGGCGAGCTTGGACAGCGGCTCGGCGAGCGCGTTGACCCCGTCCGACAGCTCCTTGCGCTCGGCCTCGGCGACCTTGTCGTAGGAGGTGAAGTCGTAGGACGTCTTGTCGGTGCGGTACTTGTCGAGAAGTGTGTTCAGCGCGGTGAACTGCTTGTCCAGTTCGGTGACCAGGGCCGGGTCGTTCTTCTTGGCGACCGGCTTGAGCAGCTCGTAGGACTTCTCGGCGCCCTCCACGTTGGCCTTGAAGTCGACGAGGTCGGTGTGGGAGTAGCGGTCCTCCTCGCCGGTGATCTTGCCGGTGGCGACCTCGTCGAGGAGTTCCTTGGCGCCGTTGGCCATGGAGGTGGGGGTGATGTCGGCCTTGCCGACCCGCTTCTGCCAGTCCTTCAGGTCGGTGATCAGCTGGTCGGCGAGGGTCTTGTCCGTGGCGGTGATCTTCTTGTCCTGCCAGAGGGACTTCTCCAGGCGGTGCCAGCCGGTCCACTTCTGGCCGTCCTCCAGGCCGTCCGCGCGGGTGTCGACCTTCGGGTCGATGTCGCCGAAGGACTCGGCGACCGGCTCGGTGCGCTCCCAGCCGATGCGGGAGGGCGCGTAGGCCTTCTTCGCGGCCTCGACGTCACCGGCCTTGATCGCTTTGGCGAAGGTCTCGGCGAGCGGCACCGTCGCGTCGGCCTGCTCCTGCGCGTACGTGCGGTAGGCGGCGACGGCCTTGTCCAGGCGCGGGTCGCGCTGGGCGACCGTGCCGCCGGTGGCCTTGACGTCCTGGCGGATGCCGTCGCCCTTCATGCCGGGCTTGCAGGCGATCGTGTAGTCGCCCGCCTTCACCTCGGCGGTGACCGTCTGCTTGGTGCCGGGGCCGATGTTCTCGCGCTCGGTGACGATCCGGTCGTCCGGGAAGAGGACGTAGACCTCGGTGACCTTGGAGCCCTTGTTCTCGATCGCCAGCTCGACGTGACCGGCCGGGAACTCCTTCTTGGAGACCTCGCACGTGCTGTCGGTGGCGGTCACGTCGATCACACGGTCGTCGCCCGCGGAGCCGCCCTTCTCGGTGCACCCCGCGGTGGCGGTCAGAGCCGCCACCGCGGCGGTGGCGGTGAGGACGGACAGTCTGGCGGCGCGCATGCGGGCTCCTGGTGCTGGCTGATCGCTGGCTGAAAGTCACGTGACGGGCGTCACGTGGATCGGATGGGGCCGGGCTTACTTAGCTGAGGCTTACCTGAGTGATACCGGCAATGGCTCAAAACGGACACCAAGGGAGGGTCAAAGGAGATTCAAAGGTTCCGCCTCGGGACCACCATGACCTCGCCGGTCCGGGGGTGCGGCAGCACCTCGACCGGCTGGTCGTAGACCTCCGTGAGCAGGTCGTCGGAGAACACCTCGGCCGGCGGGCCCTCGGCGGCCACCCGGCCGGCGTGCAGGATCGCGACCCGGTGCGCGTACGCCGCCGCGAGCCCCAGGTCGTGCAGGACCACCACCACCGCGTCACCGGCCCGCGCCCGCTCCCGGCACACCCGCAGCACCAGCTCCTGGTGCTTGAGGTCCAGGGCCGCGGTCGGCTCGTCGAGCAGCAGCAGGGGCGCCCGCTGGGCCAGCACCCGGGCCAGCGCGACCCGGGCCCGCTCGCCGCCGCTGAGCGCGGAGAACGGCCGCGCGGCGAACGCGGTCACCTCGGTCGCGGCCATCGCCTCGGCCACGGCCGCGTCGTCGTCCTCCATACCGAGCGCGGCCCAGGGCGCGCGGCCCATCCGGACCACCTCCTCGACCCGGAACGGGAACGACAGCGCCGCCGACTGGGGCAGCACGGCCCGGCGCAGCGCGAGTTCGGGCGTGGACCACCGCGACGCCGGGCGGCCATGGACGCGGACCACCCCGGACGCGGCCGGCAGATCGGCGGCCAGGGCGCCGAGCAGGGTGGACTTGCCCGCCCCGTTCGGACCGACCAGCGCGAGCACCTCACCCGCCCGTACGACGACATCCACGCCCTGGAGCACCTCGCGGGCGCCCAATCGGACATGCAGCGCCTCGGCCGTGGCGAGGACGTCGCCGGGTGCCGCCGGGGCGGGAGGCGCGGGTCGGGAGCGCAGCAGTCCCCTGTCCAGCCGGTCGCGGATGAGCCTCATGCCCAACCCCCTTGCCTGCGCCGCGTCCTGCGCAGCAGCCAGAAGAAGAACGGACTGCCCAGCAGGGCGGTCAGGACACCGAGCGGCAGCTCGGCCGGAGCGGCGATCGTGCGGGCCGCGAGGTCGGCCGCGAGCAGCACCACCGCACCGCCGAGCGCGCTGCCCGGCACCAGGAAGCGGTGCCCAGGACCGGCCACCATCCGCAGCAGATGCGGGACGACCAGCCCGATGAAGCCGATGACACCCGAGACGCTCACCGCGGCGGCCGTCAGCAGGGCGACGACGAACATCAGCAGGATCCGCAGCCGCTCCACGTCCACGCCCAGATGCCGGGCGGGCCGGTCGCCGAGCGCGAGCAGGTCCAGCCGGCGCGCGTACAGGGGCGCGACCAGCAGGCCCATCGCCGCGCACGGCAGGACCGCCATCACCTTGGGCCAGGTGGACTGGGCGAGCGAGCCGAGCTGCCAGAAGGTGATCTGGTTCACCGCGGCGGTGTCGGCGAGGAAGATGAACAGGCCGATGAGCGCGCCCGCGAACGCGTTCACCGCGATGCCCGTCAGGATCAGCGTCACGACCTCCGTACGGCCGCCCGAGCGGGACATCGCGTACACCAGCAGCACGGTGCCGAGCCCGGCGACGAACGCCATCGAGGGCAGCGTCCAGGTGCCGAGGAAGTTCAGGCCGAGCGAGATCGAGGCGACCGCGCCGACCGCCGCGCCCAACGAGACGCCGATGGTGCTCGGTTCGGCGAGCGGGTTGCCGAACACGCCCTGCATCAACGCGCCCGCGCAGCCCAGCGAGGCGCCGATGAGCAGCGCGAGGACGATCCGCGGGAAGCGCACGTTCCACAGCACCGACTCGGCGACCCGGTCCAACTCCCCACCGCCGAGCCCCACTTTGTGCTGCACCGAGGCGAGCACGTCCCCGACCGGCACCGGATAGGCGCCGATCCCGGCGGCGACCGGCACCAGGGCGAGGAGGGCGACGGCCATCCCGGCGGTGAGCAGCCAGGACGCCGAACGCCGGCTGCGCGGCGGGGCCTTGGCGGGCGCCTTCTCCACCGCCTGGTCCAGTACGGTCATGCGCCACCGCCTCTGGAGAGCCGCTCCGCGACCGACTTCAGTACCTGGTCGGTGCGCGGCCCGGAGGGGAGCGGGACCCCGTCCTCGACGGACACCGCCCGGCGGTCCGTCCCGGCCGCGGTCCGGGCGATCCCCGGGGTCTTGGGTGCCGGGGGGTCCGCGAGGGGTTCGACCCGGTCGGCGGTCGTCCTCGCGGCGGTGGCCCTCTGTGTCGCCGGGGCGGCCGGGGCGCCCCCGCAGGCCGTCGCCGTCGTCAGGGCGGGCGCCGCCGACAGCGCACCCGCCAGTCGTGTGCGCAAGCGTCGCACCGGTGGCCGTTCCTCTCCGCGCCCGCCCGCTGACGTGCGCTTTCTCCTGTGTGGTCGTGGTGTCCGTTGCGAGGCCCACCCGTGAAGGGCCAGCTTGGCTTAGGTTAGCCTTACCTCGTCTGGCTGGGCATCATCGGATGCCGACGGGTGCGGGCGTGGTGTTCGCGCCCTGCGGCGCCGCAGGGCCGAGGAGAACTCCGGCCAGGGGGTGGGCCGTTGCCAGGTCGCGTCGGTCCGGGGACCGGCCCGCCCCCGCGCACTGAACCAGGTGATGTTTCAATGCCCGCGTGACTGACTACGACGTACTCCGTGTCTTCTGCGGAGCGAACGGCGGATACGGCAACGAACTCGGTGTCGTCCGCGAAGGATCCCTACTGCCGGACCCGGACGAGCGGCAGATGTTCGCCGCGAAACTCGGCTTCAGCGAGACCGTGTTCGTGGACGACCCCGAGCGCGGTGTCATCGACATCTACACGCCGACCCTGCGGCTGCCCTTCGCCGGCCACCCCTGCGTCGGCACGGCCTGGCTGCTCGACGTGCCCGAACTGGTCACACCGGCCGGGGTGGTGGGGGCCAGGCTGGACGGCGAGTTCAGCTGGATCGAGGCGCTCGCCGAGTGGGTCCCGCCGCGCACGCTGCGCCAGTACGCCACGGCCGCCGAGGTCGACGACCTGACCGTGCCCCCGAAGGGGGAGTGGATCTACGCCTGGGCCTGGGAGGACGAGGCGGCCGGCCGCGTCCGGGCCCGCGCGTTCCCGGGGCGTGACGACGGCATCGACGAGGACGAGGCGACCGGCGCGGCGGCCCTGCTGCTGACCGACCGGCTGGGCCGCGCCCTGAACGTCACCCAGGGCGCGGGCTCCCAGATCCTCACCGCCCCGCAGCCGGGGGGCTGGGTGGAGGTGGGAGGCCGGGTGCTCCTGGAGCGCTGACGGTCAGACGCTCGGCAGCCCGACGGTCAGACGCTCAGCGGCCTGACAGTCAGGCGCTCAGCGGAAACTCGTCGCCCAGGGCCCGGAAGACCCCCGTGTTCAGCGCGAACGCCTTCTTGCACTCGGCGACGATCCGCTGCTTCTCCAGCTCGTCCGCGCTGACCGCGTCCAGCAGCTCGCGGTAACCCCGCTTGAACGCGGCCGGGTTGGTGATCTCCTCGAAGACGTAGAAGCGGACTCCGTCGCCCTTCTTCGTGAAGCCCCAGGTCTTCTCGGCCTTGTCGCGGATGATCTGGCCGCCGGACAGGTCGCCGAGGTAGCGCGTGTAGTGGTGGGCGATGTACCCGGCCGGCCACTGCTCGGCGCACTCCCGCACCCGCTCCGCGTACGCCCGCGTCGCCGGCAGCGCGGACACGCCCGCCCGCCAGTCCGGGCCGCGCAGATGCGCCAGGTCCCGCTCCAGCGCGGACAGCCTGAGCAGCTCGGGCTGGATGAAGGGCCCGGCCACCGGGTCCGACGCCAGCTCCCCGGCCGCGGCCTCCAGCGCCTCGTACACGAACCACAGCTGCTCGGTGTAGCGCGCGTACGCGTCGACGCCGAGCCTTCCGCCGAGCAGGTCGCTCATGAACGTCGAGGTCTCCGCCTCCACGTGCTGCTCGTGGGAGGCGGTGCGGATGACTGTCGAGAAGGAGTCCATGGCCCAGATTTTCTATGGTTAGGCTTACCTAAGTCAATGCTTTGTCGACCCTCTGTCGGTAACCTTTCCGACGGAGCGTCGGTAAAAACCTGTCCGGACGACAAAAAGCCCGCCCTCCGAAGAGAGCGGGCCTTGGAACGGGTGTGTTTCCGGGCTTCCGGGCGGCGGCGGAGGCTACGGCACGGTCAGGATCTCCGCCCCGGTCTCCGTCACCACCAGCGTCTCCTCGAACTGGGCGGTGCGCCTGCGGTCCTTCGTCACGACCGTCCAGCCGTCGTCCCACATGTCGTAGTCGTGGGTGCCGAGCGTCAGCATCGGCTCGATCGTGAACGTCATCCCCGGCTGGATCACCGTCGTGGCGTGCGGGCTGTCGTAGTGCGGGACGATCAGCCCGGAGTGGAACGAGGTGTTGATCCCGTGCCCGGTGAAGTCGCGGACCACGCCGTACCCGAACCGCTTCGCGTACGACTCGATGACCCGCCCGATGATGTTGATCTGACGGCCCGGCCGGACCGCCTTGATCGCGCGGTCGAGGGACTCCCGGGTCCGCTCCACCAGCAGCCGGCTCTCCTCGTCGACGTCCCCGACCAGATAGGTCGCGTTGTTGTCGCCGTGCACCCCGCCGATGTACGCCGTCACGTCCAGGTTGACGATGTCGCCGTCGTTCAGGACCGTCGAGTCCGGGATGCCGTGGCAGATCACCTCGTTCACGGACGTGCACAGAGACTTCGGGAAACCGCGGTAGCCCAGCGTCGAGGGGTAGGCGCCGTGGTCGCACATGTAGTCGTGCGCCACCTTGTCCAGCTCGTCGGTGGTGACCCCCGGCGCGATCAGCTTCGCGGCCTCCGCCATCGCCCGCGCCGCGATCCGGCCGGCGACACGCATCGCCTCGACGGTCTCGGGGGTCTGCACCTCCGGCCCGGTGTACGGCGTCGGCGCGGGCTTGCCGACGTACTCGGGACGCCGGATGTTTCCGGGCACGGAACGGACGGGGGACAGCTCCCCTGGGACAAGCAGCGACTGGCCAGACATGCCAGCGAGTCTAACCAGCGGTCATGGGGGAACATGTCGGTGGCGAGAGGAGCTGGTCATGGCCCTGTTCAAGAAGCGGACGGTCGGCAAGCCGGGCGAGTGGTACTACTGCCTGCAGCACAAGAAGGTCGAGGAGGGGCCGGACTGCCCCGCCAAGGACCGGTTCGGCCCGTACACCACCCGCAAGGAGGCCGAGCAGGCGATGGCGACGGCCCGCGAGCGCAACCTCGAATGGGAGAACGACCCCAAGTGGCACGACGCCCCGGCGAGTGGCCGGGACGACGACTGAGCGGTCCGACTAGGACAGGTCCTTGACGGACCCGGCAGGTGGTGCGGCTGCCGTGCGCTGTTCACGCAGCCGCGCCGCGTGCTCGTTCGTCCGTACGTCGTACGTCATCAGCTTCGGCAGGCACAGCGCCAGCAGCCCCACCGCGCCCACACACAGCAGCCCGCCCGACCAGACCGACGTCCGCACCCCCAGCCAGGCCGCGAGACCACCGCTGCGCACCTGGCCGACCGTCGGCCCCACCGAGTACGACAGCAGCTCGATGCCGGCGAGCCGGCCGCGCAGCTCGTCCGGGATCGTCTGGTTCCACATGGCCGCCCGGAAGATGCCGCTGACCATGTCGGCACCGCCCGCCAGGGCCAGGAACAGCAGCACCAGCCACACGTTGCCGGCCAGCCCCGCCGCGGCGATGGCCAAACCCCACAGCCCGGCCGCCAGCACCACCATCCGCCCGTGCCGCCGGATCCGCGAGGTCCAGCCACTGGTCAGGCTCACCAGCAGCGATCCGGCGGGGACGGACGCGTACATCAGGCCGAGCGACCACTCGGCGTTCAGCTCGTCCGCGAGGAACGGCAGCACCGCCAGCGGCATCGCCAGGAACATCGCGGCCAGGTCGACGGCATAGGTGCCCAGCAGTTCCTTGCGGCTCCACGCGTAGCGCGCGCCCTCGGCGATGGCCCGCAGGGACGGCTTCACCGCCTCGTGGGCGGCCGGCGAGGCGGCGATCCGCACGGTCAGGGCCACCGAGACGACGAACGTGACGAGATCCGCCGCGTACGCCCAGCCCAGCCCCGCGTAGGCGACCACCACACCCGCGAGCGCCGGTCCCGCGACCCCGCCGACCGTCCAGCGCAGGGAGTTCAGCGAGGCCGCCGCCGGCAGGTGGTCGTGGGCCACGATCCGCGGCCACAGCGAGTCCAGCGCGGGCCGCTGCACCGAGACGAGTGCCGAGGACAGCGCGGCGACCACGTACAGCGGCCAGATCGCGGGCGTCGGCAGCAGCGCGTTCAGCAGCAGGAAGGCGGAGAGCAGCCCCTGTCCCGCCTCCGTCCACAGGATCAGCTTCCGCTTGTCCCACGCGTCGGCCAGCGCACCGCCGTACAGCCCGAACACCACCAGCGGCACCAGCTCCACGGCGCCGATCGCCCCCACCGCCGCGGCCGACCCGGTCAGCTCCTTCAGCTGCACCGGCAGGGCGACGAACGTCAGGAACGTCCCGAAGTTGGAGATCAGCCCCGACACCCAGAGCCGCCGGAAATCACGGGAGGCCCGCCACGGGGAGAGGTCGGGGAGCAGGGCACGGAAGCCGGACGGAGGGCCGGAGAGCGGTGCGGAAAGGGGTTCGGGGGCGTCGTCGGTCACGAAGGGTCATGGTCGGGGGCGGTGTGGTGGCGGGCAACTGCTTTTCGGCGCCGGCGTCACCAGCGGGGCGGGGGCGGTGCCGTCAGTTCGTCCGCCAGCCTGGAGAGGCGGTCACGGAAGCGCCGGGGCCCCCGGGGCGTCGGCAGCGCGTTCTCCCCGGCCGCCGCGCTGACCAGGTGCTGCACACTGTCCAGATCCAGCTCCGCGCCCTCCGGCACGGCGAGCGACTCGTGGGCCATCGCGGCCAGTTCGCCCCCGCCGGCGCCCAGCGCCAGCACCGTCGCCCCGGCCCGCCGGGCGTCGTGCACCCGTTCCAGCAGCAGGGCGGCCTCCGAGGGCGGGGCCGCCGGATCCTCCGGCGCCACCACGAGCAGCGTCTCGCCGCGCCGCGCGGCGGCCAACCGCCCCGGCCCGACCGACAGATGCGCGGGGTCCGACGCGCGCACGTCGTGCCGTACGAGGGTCGGGGCCAGCTCCGGCGTCCCCGACCAGGCCGCCTCGTCCACCAGATGGGCCGCGAGATGCCACGGCTCGTACTCCGCCGTGCCGACGAGCAGCAACCCCCCGCCGTGCGCCACCACACACCCCCGCAGCGCCCCCGCGAAGCGGCGGGTGGCCCCCAGCCACTCGGTCCCGGCGAGCACTTCGCGCAGCAACGCGACCCGTACGGCGTCCATGCGACCGCATCCTGCCCCAACCGGCCTGACACAGCCCCGGGTTCGCCCCGGATTCCCCCAACCTGGTCACGGGGCGGGCCGCTTACCGGCACAGGTGTTCCCCCGCCGGCCGCGACCGGCCTCCCGGCGGCCGGGGGCACGGCCCCGTGACGCGGCCCACCCGGGCCTTCGCCGAGGGTGGGGCGGACGTAAAGTCGGCCCATGACCTCTACCGACAGTGCTGCACAGACCCCCGCGAAGGCCCCCGCCAAGGACCCGTGGGACCTCCCCGACGTCTCCGGCCTGGTCGTCGGCGTGCTCGGCGGGACCGGACCGCAGGGCAAGGGCCTCGCCTACCGGCTCGCCAAGGCCGGCCAGAAGGTGATCATCGGCTCGCGCGCCGCCGACCGCGCCGAGGCCGCCGCCGCCGAACTCGGCAACGGCGTCGAGGGCGCCGACAACGCCGAGACCGCCCGCCGCAGCGACGTCGTGATCGTCGCCGTGCCGTGGGACGGCCACGGCAAGACCCTGGAGTCCCTGCGCGAGGAACTGGCGGGCAAGCTCGTCGTGGACTGCGTCAACCCGCTCGGCTTCGACAAGAAGGGCGCCTACGCGCTCAAGCCCGAGGAAGGCAGCGCCGCCGAGCAGGCCGCCGCCCTGCTGCCGGACTCACGGGTCGCGGCCGCCTTCCACCACCTCTCCGCCGTCCTGCTGGAGGACCCGGAGATCGACGAGATCGACACCGACGTGATGGTCCTCGGCGAGGAGCGCGCCGACGTGGAGATCGTCCAGGCGCTGGCCGGCCGCATCCCCGGCATGCGCGGCGTCTTCGCCGGACGGCTGCGCAACGCGCACCAGGTGGAGTCCCTGGTCGCCAACCTGATCTCGGTCAACCGCCGCTACAAGGCGCACGCGGGACTGCGGATCACCGACGTCTGAGCAGGCGGTGCGGGGCGATGGGGGACACTGGTCGGCAGCGATGCCGCAGTGCGGCAGTGTCCCCCCGACAGGAGAACCACCCCATGCCCCGCCTGGCCCTCTACGCCCTCGCCGTCTGCCTCCTGGCCGTGGCCGCCGCGGTCGTCTCCTTCGCCCAGGGCAACCTGCTGGGCATCGTGTGGGTACTGCTCGCGGGGCTGTCGTCCAACATGTGCTGGTACTACGTGCGGCGCGAGCGGCTCCGGAAGTCCCGCACCAGCTGAACACCGGACGATCTACTGGCTGACCTGGCAGAACTCGTTCGTGCCCTGCCAGAACCGGTACAGCTCCTGACCGCAGTACGAGTCGAAGTCGCTGATCCCGAGGCTCCCCAGGATCGAGTCGACCACGTGGAAGAACGCGCCGTTGACCGCGGGCAGCCACAGCAGCGCGAACACGAACAGCAGGCCGAACGGCGCGAACGGCTCCACCTGGCGCCGGAAGTTGTACGACAGCCAGGGCTCGATCACGCCGTAGCCGTCCAGGCCCGGGACCGGCAGGAAGTTCAGGATCGCGGCGGTGACCTGGAGCAGCGCGAGGAAGGCGAGCGCGAACCGGAAGTCGCGCGGTACGCCGTCCAGCGCGTCCAGCCAGAACGGGGCCGTGCACACGATCGCGAACAGCACGTTCGTCAGCGGACCGGCCGCCGAGATCAGACTGTGCCGCCAACGGCCCTGGATCCGGCCGCGCTCGATGAACACGGCACCACCGGGAAGACCGATACCGCCCATGATCACGAAGATCACCGGGAGCACGATGCTCAGCAGGGCGTGCGTGTACTTCAGCGGGTTCAGGGTGAGATAGCCCTTCGCGCCGACCGAGATGTCGCCGCTGTGCAGAGCGGTGCGCGCGTGCGCGTACTCGTGCAGACACAGGGAGACGATCCACGCGGCCGTCACGAACAGGAACACCGAGAAGCCGGGCTGCTCGGCGAACCCGGTCCACGTGGCCCAGCCGGTCACCGCCGTCACGGCGAGGATCCCGACGAAGACGGGACTGATCCGCCGGTCGCTGTGGCGGGTGGTGGCGGTGGTCATGGGGCTCCCTGGCCTCTCGTGCACGCGGTGGGACTGCCCGACCGTACCGGGCGCACGGGGAAAACGTCTCGCGGTCCCCCAGGGGTTCCGGGGAAGGTGGGCGACATAGGAGTCACGGCAGCCGGAGACACCGGGCACCGGCCCGGGCCGGTCCAAGACGCACCACACCGCCGGAACCCCGTGACCGGCCCCTACAGCACCGGAGACAATGGACCTCGTGCGCTACCGCATCCTCGGCACCACCCAGGCACTCCGCCCCGACGGCACGGCCGTCCCCGTAGGCGGGGCGCGGCTGCGTGCGCTGCTGACCGTGCTGGCGCTGCGGGCCGGCCGGGTCGTGCCCGGAAGGCTCCTGGTCGACGAGGTCTGGGGTGCCGGTGACCCGCCCGCCGACGCGACGGGCGCCCTGCAGGCGCTGGTCGGACGGCTGCGCCGGGCCCTCGGCGCGGACGCGGTCGCCTCGGTGGACGGCGGCTACCGGCTCACCGCCGCACCCGACGACATCGACCTGCACCGCTTCGAGCGGCTGACCGGCGAGGGCCTGCGCGCGCTGGCCGACGGGAACGCCGGCAAGGCGGCCGTCGTCCTCGACGACGCCCTCGCCCTGTGGCACGGCCCCGCCCTCGCCGACCTGCCCGACCGTGCCGCCGAGGCGGCCCGTCTGCAGACCCGGCGCCTGGACGTCCTACGGGCCCGCCACACCGCCGCCCTCGCCCTCGGCCGGGCCGAGGAGTCGCTGCCCGAACTGACCGCGCTGTGCGACACCCACCCGCTCGACGAACCCCTCCAGGCGCTGCGCCTGCGTGCCCTGCGCGACGCGGGCCGCACGGCGGAGGCACTGGAGGCCTACGACGCCGTACGCCACCTGCTGGCGGACCGGCTCGGCCTGGACCCGGGGCCGGAACTCAGGGCGCTGCACGGCGAGTTGCTCCGGCGAGGCGACGGCGACGGCGACGCTGATGGCCACGGCGACGGGAGGGGAAGCGGGAGCGGGGGAGGGGCTGGAGGGAGAAGCCGGGGCGGGGACGGAACCGAGTCCGGGGGCGCGGTCCGGCAGGGCCCCGGCACGGTCCGGGGTGCGTTCCCGGCCGGTGGCCGGCCCGGTGCTGCCCCGAACGGGCGTGACCCCGGCCCCGGTACGGCCTCGCACGGGGGCGCCCCGGGCTCCGGCAGACAGCCGACCGGCCCCTCCGGCCCCGCGTCGGCCGCCTCCGGCGGGCCCCGCGCGACCCCCGGATCCCCGCCCCGCGGCAACCTCCGTGCCCGGCTCACCTCCTTCGTCGGCCGGGAAGCCGACATCGAGGCGATTAGGAGGGACCTCGACACGGCTCGGCTGGTCACGTTGCTCGGGCCCGGCGGGGCCGGGAAGACCCGGTTGTCGCAGGAGGCAGCGGAGGGCGTGCGGGAGGCCGCGCCGGACGGGGTGTGGCTGGCCGAACTGGCGCCCGTGGACGCCCCGGACGCCGTACCGGAGGCCGTGCTGACCGCCGTGGGCGCGCGCGAGACCGTGCTCTACGGTGCCGGCGCCGAGGCGCTGCGGGCCGGCGGTGAGCGGCACGACGAACCGGTCGAGCGGCTCGCCGAACACTGCGGCAGACGCCGGATGGTGCTGATCCTGGACAACTGCGAGCACGTCGTGGAGGCCGCCGCCCGCCTGGTGGAGGAGCTGCTGGAACGCTGCCCCGGACTGACGGTGCTGGCCACCAGCCGTGAACCGCTGGGCGTACCGGGGGAGTTGCTGCGGCCCGTGGAGCCGTTGCCGGAGCCGGTCGCACTCCGGCTGTTCGCCGAGCGCGGGGCCGCGGCCCTCTCCGGCTTCCGGATCGAGGACGACCCCGAGTCCTGCGCCGAGATCTGCCGCCGCCTCGACGGACTGCCCCTCGCCATCGAGCTCGCCGCCGCCCGGCTGCGCATGCTGACCCCACGTCAGATCGCCGAACGGCTCGATGACCGCTTCCGGTTGCTCACCTCCGGCAGCCGCACCGTGCTGCCCCGTCAGCAGACCCTCAGGGCGGTCGTCGACTGGTCGTGGGAACTGCTCGACGAGGACGAACGGGACGTGCTGCGGCGGCTGTCCGTCTTCACCGGCGGCTGCGACCTCGCCGCCGCCGAGGCCGTGTGCGGCCCCGCCGCCTTCGACACGCTCGGCTCGCTCGTCGACAAGTCCCTGGTGGTGGCCGCCCCTTCGGGCGACGGCGGCCTGATGCGCTACCGGCTCCTGGAGACCGTCGGCGAGTACGCGGGCGAACGGCTCGACGAGAAGGGCGACCGCCAGGAGGCCGAGCGCTCGCATCTGACGTACTACCGCGAACTCGCCCGCGCCACCGACCCGGAGTTGCGCGGTGCCGGCCAGCTCGCCGCGATCGAGCGGCTGGAACTGGAGGGCGAGAACATCCGCCTCGCCCTCCAGCACGCCGTCACGGCCGGCGAGGAGCAGGAGGTGCTGTGCCTGGTGCTGTCCATGGCCTGGTACTGGCAGATGCGCGATCTGCGTCTGGTCTCCCGCCACTGGTCGCATGCGGCCCAGGCCCTTGGCCCCGACCCGTTCACGGAGACCTCCCGCCCCGCCGTCGCGCTGTGGGAGCGCTGCACCCAGGTGCCGTTCCCGTGGACCGGCGAGGTGCTCGAAGAGGCCCGGCGCGGTGTCCACCTCATCCATCTCGCCAGCATGGACACGGAGTTGGAGGCCTGGCAGACCCCGGAGGCACAGCAGAAGCTGCGGGTCATCGCCCGGACCTACGAACCCGGCATGCCGCAGACCTGCCGCAATCCCGGCAACCTCTGGTTCTTCGCGATCATGCTCTCCGCCGACATGTCCCGGCTGCGCGAGGTCATCGACGCCACCGTCCGCACCTGCCGCGGCGTCCCGGACTACGAGTGGGACCTCGCCGCCGGTCTGCACCTGCGCGCCAACCTGCTCGCCAACCGCAGCGACTGGGCGGGCGACGCGGCCCGTGACGCCGACGAGTCGCTGGAGATCTACCGGCGCATCGGCGACCGGTGGGGCACCGCCGAGGCGCTCTCCGCCCGCGGTGAGGCCCATGAACGCCAGGGCGACTACGGGGCCGCCGCCGCCGACTACGAGGCGGCGATCGAGCAGGCGGAACGGCTCGGCGCCCGCGCCCAGATGGCCGTGCTCACCGCCCGGCTCGGCAGCGCGCTGATCGAGGGGGGCGAGACGGACCACGGCGAACACCTGCTGCGCGAGGTGATCGCCGGTCAGGAGGGGGCGGCCAACGAGGCGATGCCCGCCGCCCGGATCTACCTCGCGGGCCTGCTCGGCATCACCGGCCGCTCCGTCGAGGCGCGCGAGCAACTCAGGCTGCTGCGCGAGGAGTTCGGGATCTCCAACTTCTTCGTCTTCGACTCGTTCATCCTGGGGGCGGAGGCCTGGCTGGAAGCCGTGGACGAACAGTACGAGGAGGCCCTGGTCAAGGTCCGGCGGGCGATGGAGCGTGCCGGGGATCCGCTGTCCCTGGCCCTGGCCCCGCACATGCGCTCCTCGTATCTGGTCGTCGCCGCGGTCGCCCTCGCCGGCCGGGGCGGCGCCCGGGACGCCGCCCGGTGCATGGGTGCCGCCGAGAACCTGCTGCCGCCCGGTCACATCAGGTCGTCCCTGGAGCGCGAGACCTGGCGCCGGGCCGAGGAGGCGGTCCGTGCCGCTCTCGGCGACGAGGCCTACGCGGCGGCGTACGCGGAGGGCGGTGACCTCTCCTCCGCGGAGGCCACCGCCCTGATCTGACGAACTCCCCTCGTTTCAGGCCTTGGTGCGGAACTTGTGGATGGCGACCGGCGCCATGACCGCCGTGATCGCCGCCGACCAGGCCAGCGTCAGCCACACGTCGTGCGCGGCCGGACCGCCCACCATCAGACCGCGCGCGGCGTCCGCGAGCGCGGACAGCGGGTTGTAGTCGGTGAAGTTCTGCAGCCAGCCCGGCATCGACTGGGTCGGGGCGAAGATCGACGACCCGAACTGCAGCGGCATCAGCACCAGGAAGCCCATCGCCTGCACCGACTGCGCGTTCTTCATCACCACACCGAGGGTGAGGAACACCCACATCAGCGCCGAGCCGAACACCGCGGACAGCCCGATGGAGGCGATCAGACCGGGCCAGTTGGTGATGTCGAAGCCCACCAGGACACCGACGATCATCAGGACCACGGTGGCGAACAGCATCCGCAGCAGTTCCACCGAGATCTTGGCGAACAGCACGGAGCCGCGCCCGATCGGCAGGGACCGGAAGCGGTCCATGACACCGGTGTTGAAGTCCTGGTTGAAGCCGGTGCCGACGCCCTGGGCCATGTTCATGCCCATCATGGCCATCAGTCCGGGCACGACGTACTGCACGTACGCCTCCTGCCCGCCGCCGAGCGACTGCCCGATGGAGCCGCCGAAGACGTACACGAACAGCAGGGTGAAGATGACCGGGAACAGGATGGCGTCGAACATCGACTCCGGGTCCTGGCGGATCCACAGCAGGTTGCGCCGGATCAGCGCGCCGGTGTGGCGCAGGTGACTGCGCAGCGGGATCCGGGCGTCCGTGGTGAGGGCGGCGGGGGCGGTGGCGGTGGCGGCGCTCATACGGCGACCTCCTGGCGGTCGTCGGCGGGCGTGGTGTCCTGCGGGGCACTGGCGCGGTGGCCCGTGAGGGACAGGAACACCTCGTCCAGGCTGGGGAGTTCGGTGGTGATCGAGGAGAGGGTGACCCCGCGCGCGGTGACCGCGCCGACCACGGCGGTCAGCTGCTCGTCACTGAGGATCGGGACCAGGAGGGCACCGCGCTCGGTGTCCAGGGTGGTGGTCGCGAGCCCGGTGATGCCCAGGTCGTCGAGGTAGGAGGCGAGCGGGCGCAGCTGCAGCGGGTCGAGCGGGCGGATCCGCAGGGTACGGCCGCCGACCTTCGCCTTGAGCTCCTCGATGGCGCCGTTCGCGATGACCTTGCCGCGGTCGACGACCGTCAGCTCGGAGGCGAGCTGCTCGGCCTCCTCCATGTACTGGGTGGTGAGCAGGACGGTGACGCCGTCCTCGGCGACCATCCGCTTGACCTCGACCCACACCTCGTTGCGGGTGCGCGGGTCCAGGCCGGTCGTCGGCTCGTCGAGGTAGAGCACGGAGGGGTGACCGATCAGTGAGGCGGCCAGGTCGAGACGGCGCCGCATGCCGCCCGAGTACGTCGCCGCCGGGCGCTTGGCCGCGTCGGTGAGCGAGAACCGCTCCAGCAGTTCGTCGGCCCGGGCCCGGGAGTCCTTGCGGGACAGGTCGAGGAGCCGGCCGATCATGTAGAGGTTCTCCCAGCCGGGGAGCTTCTCGTCCACGGAGGCGTACTGGCCGGTCAGGCCGATCACCCGGCGCAGCTGGCGGGGCTGTCGTACGACGTCGTAGCCGGCGACGGTCGCCTGGCCGGCGTCGGGCTGTATCAGGGTGGACAGGATCCGTACGAGGGTGGTCTTCCCGGCGCCGTTCGGCCCGAGCACACCCATCACGGTGCCCTCCCGCACATCCAGGTCGACCCCGTCCAGTGCCTTGGTCTCGCCGTAGTGCTTGACCAGCCCCCGTACGGAGACGGCGTGGCTCGCGCCGCCGGGGTTGTTGTCGATTCGCGTCATGCCGATGACGTTGTCAGAGCCCACCGACAGATCACCGACATGTCACCGATAGGGGCCTACAGGGCACCGACAGCGGGCGTGGGCCGCGCTGGGCCCCGCCCCGGGGACGGGGGCAGCCCGCCGACGGGGGATGATCGGCGGGCTGCTGTGGTGCCGCAGTAGCTCAGGAGACCCTCAGTGAACGCTGTGCTCGTCCTGCGGGAACGTTCCGCCCACCACGTCCTCCGCGAACGCCTTCGCCGCGCCGCTCATGACCGCACGCAGGTCGGCGTACTGCTTCACGAACTTCGGTACCCGGCCGCCGGTCAGACCCAGCATGTCCGTCCAGACCAGGACCTGCGCGTCGGTCTCCGGACCCGCCCCGATCCCGACGGTCGGAATGTGCAGCACGCGCGTCACCTCGGCGGCCAGCTCGGCCGGCACCAGCTCCAGGACCACCGCGAACGCGCCCGCGTCCTGCACGGCCTTCGCGTCGCGCAGCAGCTGCTGGGCCGCCTCCTCGCCGCGCCCCTGGACGCGGTAGCCCATGGAGTTGACGGACTGCGGGGTGAGGCCGATGTGGGCCATGACCGGGATCCCGGACTCGACCAGCAGCTCGATCTGCCGGTGCGAGCGCTCGCCGCCCTCCAGCTTCACGGCCCCGACCCCGGCCTCCTTCACCAGCCGGGTCGCCGAGCGCAGCGCCTGCACCGGGCCCTCCTGGTAGGAGCCGAAGGGCAGGTCGCCGACGATCAGGGCGCGCGAGGTGCCCCGTACGACAGCGGCCGACAGCATGGTCATCTCGTCGAGGGTGACGGGCACGGTGCTCTCGTACCCGAGGTGACAGTTGCCCGCCGAGTCGCCGACGAGCATGACCGGGATGCCGGCCTCGTCGAAGACGGACGCGGTCATCGCGTCGTACGCGGTGAGCATGGGCCACTTCTCACCCCGCTCCTTGGCGGTGGCGAGGTCGCGAACAGTGATACGGCGTGTGCCCTTGCCCCCGTACAGCGCCCTGCTGCCGTCGGAGGATCCCGTCTTCGCGGTCTGGGCAGCCGAAAGCTGCGTCATTGCACCGGCTCCTTCGTCATCTCGAGGCGCCCTGACGGCGTCCCCGGATCACCTCCATGGTGGCACCTCGTCCCGGGGAGGGCCAGAGGTGCCACCTGTGATCGATCAGGCAGCCCGCCCGGGGGCCCGCCGCGGTACGTAAGACCTCGGTAAGGAAATTCCGATACGGCACGGTCTCGTATCGTAAGTCGCTAGCCTCGACGGCATGACCATTCCTGCCACGACCGTTCCTCCCGCGGTGCACCGGCGTCGCTGGGCCATCCTTGGCGTGCTGATGCTGAGCCTGCTGATCGTGGTGCTCGACAACTCGATCCTGAACGTCGCCATCAAGACGATCTCGACACCCTCCCCGACCGGCCTGGGTGCCACCCAGGGCGAGCTGGAGTGGGCGATCAACTCCTACACCCTGGTCTTCGCGGGCCTGCTGTTCAGCGCCGGTCTGCTCGGCGACCGGCTGGGCCGCAAGAAGGTCCTGCTCGGCGGGCTCGTCGTGTTCGGCATCGGCTCCGCCCTCGCCGCCTCCTCCGGCACGCCGGGTGAGCTGATCGGCTTCCGTGCGGTGATGGGCCTCGGCGCCGCGTTCGTGATGCCGGCCACCCTCGCCGTCCTGATGAACGTCTTCGAGCGTGAGGAGCAGCCCAAGGCGATCGGCATCTGGGCCGGTGGCGTCGGACTGGCCATCGCCATCGGGCCGATCACCGGCGGGGTCCTGCTCGACCACTTCTGGTGGGGCTCGGTCTTCCTCATCAACGTGCCGATCGTCGTCGTCGCCGTCGCGCTGATGCTCTGGCTGGTGCCCGACTCCCGCGACCCCAAGCCGGGCCGGATCGACCCGATCGGCGTCGTCCTGTCCGTCGTCGGCCTCGTCCTGCTGGTCTACGGCATCATCAAGGGCGGCGAGCTCGCCGACTTCACCGACCCGAAGGTCATGGCGACCATCGGCGCCGGTCTGCTGGTCCTCGTCGCCTTCGTCGTCTTCGAGAAGCGCAGCAGCCATCCGTCCATCGACGTCACGTACTTCAAGAACAAGGTCTTCTCGTCCGCCATCGCCGCCATCGCGCTGGTCTTCTTCGCGCTGATGGGCGTGACCTTCTTCTCGGTCTTCTACACCCAGAGCGTGCGCGGCTACTCGCCCCTGCAGACCGGTCTGC
Source organism: Streptomyces sp. NPDC032822 (assembly GCF_055578825.1). NCBI lineage: Bacteria > Bacillati > Actinomycetota > Actinomycetes > Kitasatosporales > Streptomycetaceae > Streptomyces > Streptomyces sp. NPDC032822. The sequence goes on from NZ_JBVIOL010000001.1 coordinate 1,125,556, forward strand.
TGATGCTGCCGCTGGCCGCCGCCCAGATGATCTTCGCGCCGCGCGCCCGGCTGGTCGTCGACCGCTTCGGCTACAAGGTGACCACCACGGCAGGCATGCTGGTCATCGCCGCGATGCTGGCCGCCTTCGCCACGTTGGAGGCGGACACCCCGATCTGGCTGCTCGAAGTGATCTTCTTCCTCATGGGCACCGGCATGGCCCACATCATGACCCCGGTCAGCGTCGTCATCATGCAGGCCCTGCCCCGCGAGAAGGCCGGCTCCGCCTCCGCGCTCAGCAACACCTTCCGCCAGGTCGGCGGCGCGCTGGGCATCGCCGTACTGGGCTCGGTGCTCTCCACGGCCTACCGCGGCGGCGTCGAGGACAAGCTCGACGCGCTGCCCGCCGGCCTGCGGCACACCGCGGGGGAGTCCATCGAGGCGACCCTGGGCGTCGCCGCGAAGCTCGGCCCCAAGGGCGACCCGCTGGTCGACGTGGCCAACGACGCGTTCCTGCACGCCATGCACGTCACCGCGCTGTGGGGAACGGGCGTCGCGGTGGTCGGCGCGGTGATCGTGGCGCTGTTCCTGCCGGGGAGGGTGCAGACCCCTCAGCAGGGCGAGGAGGAGTCGGAGTTGGTGGCGGCGGAGTAGGGGGAGCGGGGGAGTGGGCGTGTGAGGGGGAGCGGGCGGAGCAGGGAGAATCTCCCCGGGACGACGACCTCCTCAGGACGGCGACCTCCCCGAGGCAATGACCTCGCCGGCACAACGCCCTCTCCAGGACGTCTACGGCCTCCTCAGGACAACGCACAGGAACGGAGCAGCGTGAGCCTTGCCGAGGACGGATCTCGCCCGGTCGGCCCCGCCAAGGGCCGTCCCCGCAGCGAGTCCGTGGAACGCGCCATCGTCGAGGGGGTGATGAAGCTCCTGGAGGACGGCGTACCGCTGGCCGAACTGTCCATCGAGCGCATCGCCCGGACCGCGGGCGTCGGCAAGGCCACCATCTACCGCCGCTGGAGCGGCAAGGAGGAACTCTTCGTCGACGTCGTGCGCACGGCCGAGCCGCCGGACCCGGAACTGCCCGGCACGTCGATGCGCGACGATCTCGTGACCCTCCTCGAACAACTGCGCCAGCGTGGGCTGATGACCCGCTCGTCCGCGCTCCTGCACAGCGTCTTCGCCCAGATGAAGAGCAGCCCCAAGGTGTGGACCGCGTACCACGCCAGTGTCATCGAGCCGCGCCGCCGGCGGCAGATCGAGATCCTGCGCCGCGGGCAGCGCGACGGCGAACTCCGCGAGGACGTCGACGTCGAGCTGATGAACGACATGTTCGTCGGCCCCATGCTGTTCCGGACCGTGATGCGCCCGGACGCCGACCTCCCGGCCGGCCTGTCGGAACAGATCGTCGACACGGTCCTCGAAGGGCTGCGACCTGCCGGACGACCTGCCGCATCCGTCAGTTCACCGCCCGTCAGTTCACCGTCCGGGTAGCCCCCGTGTGCGCGTTTCGTCACAGAGGGCGCTTTCCCCGTCGGCGCCCGGAACTCGTGGCCTCGGCTTGTGCGTCCTGGTGCCCGTACGGCCGTCATGGGACGGCGGGAAGAGGGCCGATCATCCCCTAGGGTCGTAGGACACGAGGGGCGAACGGTGTGCACGGCGGGCAGTGAGGCGACGGTATGGCGCAGCAGGCATACATGACGGAGACGGACAACGGAGGCTCGGGACCCGAGCGCCGGAGGGACCGATTCCGGCGCCTGTTGCACCGCGTCCTCGCCGGCTGGCACGGCGACCGGCGCATCTGGCGCCGCGGCCTCGTACTCGCCGCGCTCGCGGTACTGGTCGCCCTGGTCATGCTGGTGCACTCCCGGATCCCCAACGCTGTCGGCAACCTCGGCAGCCTCATCGAGACCTTCCTGCCCTGGCTGGGGCTGGCCGTGCCGGTGCTGGTGATCCTCGCACTCGTACGGAAGTCCGCGAGCGCCCTGATCGCGGTGCTGCTCCCCTCGATCGTGTGGCTGAACCTCTTCGGCGGGCTGCTCAGTGACAAGGCCGCCGGCGGCGGCGACCTCACCGTGGCCACGCACAACGTCAACGCCGACAACCCCGACCCCGCCGGCACCGCCCGCGACGTCGCCGCCTCCGGCGCGGACGTGGTCGCCCTGGAGGAGCTGACGACCGGGGCGGTCCCGACGTACGAGAAGGCGCTCGGGCCGACGTACAAGTACCACTCCGTGCAGGGCACCGTCGGGCTGTGGAGCAAGGACCCGATCAGCTCCGTCCGGCCCGTCGACATCAAGCTGGGCTGGACGCGCGCCATGCGCGCCACGGTGACCACGCCCGCCGGGCAGGTCGCGGTCTACGTCGCCCACCTGCCGTCGGTCCGGGTGAAGCTGGAGGCCGGGTTCACGGCCCGGCAGCGCGACAAGAGCGCCGACGCACTCGGTGAGGCCATCGCCGACGAGAAGCTGACCAGGGTCGTGCTGCTCGGCGACCTGAACGGCACCATGAACGACCGCTCGCTCAACGCCGTCACCGCGCAGATGCGCTCCACGCAGGGCGCGGTGGGCAGCGGCTTCGGGTTCAGCTGGCCGTCCTCGTTCCCGATGGCCCGGATCGACCAGATCATGGTCAAGGGCATCGAGCCGGAGAGCTCCTGGACCCTGCCGAAGACCGCGAGCGACCATCTTCCGGTGGCCGCACGTGTGAACGTCGACACGTCACCCTGACGTCACCTGCTGGAATAGCGGGCGAGGGAGTCTTTGTTCCGTAGTTGAACTTACGCTGGTACGGAACTCCGCTCTCCCCTGAAAGGCAATGGTTTTTTTCATGCCCCTGGCCCTGCTCGCCCTCGCCGTGGGCGCCTTCGGCATCGGTACGACCGAGTTCGTGATGATGGGCCTGCTGCCCGACGTCGCGGACGACCTGAACATCTCGATACCCGAGGCCGGACACCTGGTCTCCGCGTACGCCCTGGGTGTGGTCATCGGCGCCCCGCTGCTCGCCGCGATCACCGCGCGCATGTCCCGCCGCAAGCTCCTGATCGGGCTGATGGTCCTGTTCGTGGCCGGCAACGTGCTTTCCGCGTTCGCCCCCGACTACCACTGGCTCCTCGCCGCCCGCTTCCTCAGCGGCCTCCCGCACGGCGCCTTCTTCGGCGTCGGCGCCGTGGTCGCCACCACGATGGTGGCGCCGGAACGCAAGGCCCGCTCGGTCTCCCTGATGTTCCTCGGCCTCACCGTCGCCAACGTCGCGGGCGTCCCCGTCGCCACCCTCATGGGCCAGCACCTCGGCTGGCGGGCGACCTTCCTCGGCGTCGGCGCGATCGGCCTCGCCGCCATCGCGGCCCTCGCGCTGCTGATCCCCCACGACGACGCCCACGCCCCGCGCGTCGGAGTCCGCGGCGAACTCGCCGCGCTGCGCTCCGTGCCCGTCTGGCTGGCCCTCGGTACGACCGTCGCGGGCTTCGGCGCGCTCTTCTCCGCGTACAGCTACATCACGCCGATGCTCACCGACGCGGCGGGCTTCGCCGACTCCAGCGTGACGCTGCTGCTGGCGCTGTTCGGCGTGGGCGCCACCGCGGGCAACCTGCTGGGCGGCCGGCTCGCCGACCACTCCCTGCGCGGGACGCTGTTCGGCGGACTGATCTCCCTGGTCGCCGTCCTGGCACTGTTCCCGCTGTTCATGAGCGCGCAGTGGAGCGCCGGGCTGGCGGTCGTGCTGCTCGGCACGGCGGCGTTCATCACCGGCTCGCCGTTGCAGCTGATGGTCATGGAGAAGGCCTCCGCGGCGCCCTCTCTCGCGTCCTCCGCGAACCAGGCGGCGTTCAACCTCGCCAACGCCGGGGGCGCCTGGATCGGCGGCGTCGCGCTCGCGGCGGGCTTCGGAGTGACGTCCCCCGCGCTGGCCGGAGCGGGACTTGCCGTCCTGGGCCTCGGTGTCGCGGGTGCGGCGGCTGCCGTGGACCGGCGGCGGGTCGCCCCTCGGGGACGCCTGGTCGCGACCCACGTGCCGGAGACCTCGCAGGCCGTACGTTCCTAGAAGGCGCTGCCTATCACCCCCCGTACCAGGGGGCTCCGCCCCCTGGACCCCCGACCTATGCCCACCCACCACCCGACTCGGTGAGCCGAGAGGTGGCCGTCATCCTGACGGCTCGGTGGGCCGAAGGGCAGCCGTTGCTTTACCGGCTCGGTGAGGGAGGGATGCCCCTCGGCTGGCTGACTCGGTGGGGCAAGGAGGGACCGTCGGTCGGCTGACCCGATGGGCCGAGTAGTGGCCCCCTCGGCCTGTCGGCCCGGTAGGTCGAGAGCCGTCCGTCGCGGGCGTGGGGCGTGGGCCTGACGTGCGTGCTCGCCGTGCCGGTTTCGCCCCCCGAACCCCGAACCCCGCCCCCGAAGCCGACCCCCGAACCCAGCCTCCGGCCTCGAAGCCGACCCCCGAACCCAGCCCCCGACCCTCCCCCCGCCCCCGACTACTTGTCGAAGCGGGCCAGATCCCGCAGCCAGGCATCCGCCGTGCCGTCGGACGGTGCGCGCCAGTCGCCGCGTGGGGAGAGGGAACCGCCGGCCGAGACCTTCGGGCCGTTCGGCATGGCCGAGCGCTTGAACTGCGCGAATGCGAAGAAGCGTCGGCAGAACACCTCCAGCCACTGCCGGATCTCCGGCAGGTCGTACGCCAGCCGCTTGGTGTCCGGGAAGTTGGGCGGCCAGGCGCCGGACTCCGGGTCGTGCCAGGCGTGCCAGGCGAGGAAGGCGATCTTGGACGGGCGGAAGCCGTAGCGCAGCACGTGGAAGAGGGTGAAGTCGTGCAGCGCGTAGGGGCCGATCCTGGATTCGGTGGACTGCATCTCCTCACCCGGTACGAGTTCCGGGCTGATCTCGGTGTCGAGGATCGCGGCGAGCGTCTTCCCGGTCTCCTCGTCGAACCGGCCGTTTCCGATGACCCAGCGGATCAGATGCTGCATCAGCGTCTTCGGTACGCCCGAGTTGACGTTGTAGTGGCTCATCTGGTCGCCCACGCCGTACGTGGACCAGCCGAGCGCCAGCTCCGACAGGTCACCGGTGCCGAGCACGATGCCGCCGCGCTGGTTGGCGAGCCGGAACAGGTAGTCGGTGCGCAGTCCGGCCTGCACGTTCTCGAAGGTGATGTCGTACACCGGCTCGCCTGAGGCGAAGGGGTGCTCCATCTCCTTCAGCATCAGCCGCGCCGTCGGCGTGATGTCCAGCTCGGCCGCGGTGACGCCGAGGGAGCGCATCAGCTTGTGGGCGTTGTCCTTGGTGTGGTCGCTGGTGGCGAAGCCGGGGAGGGTGAAGGCCAGGATGTCGGTGCGGGGGCGGTCGGCGCGGTCCATCGCCTGGGCGGCGACGATCAGCGCGTGCGTGGAGTCGAGGCCTCCGGACACGCCGATGACGACCTTCGGGCCGCCGATCGCGGCCAGCCGCTGCTGGAGCCCGGCGACCTGGATGTTGTACGCCTCGTAGCAGTCCTGGGCGAGGCGGTCGGCGTCGGCGGGCACGAAGGGGAAGCGTTCGACGCGGCGGCGCAGTCCCAGGTCCGTGGCCGGCGCGTCGAGGGTGAAGGACACCGTCCGGAAGTCGCCGGTCCGGGCGGCGTGCGTACGGCGGTTGTCGTCGAACGTGCCCATCCGCATCCGCTCCTGGCGGAGCAGGTCGAGGTCCACGTCGGCCACCGCGTACTGCTCGCCGCTCGGGAAGCGGTCCGACTCCGCCAGCAGTGCCCCGTTCTCGTAGATCAGGGTCTGTCCGTCCCAGGACAGGTCGGTGGTCGACTCGCCGAGGCCGGCCGCCGCGTAGACGTACGCGGCGAGGCAGCGGGAGGACGCCGAGCGGCACATCAGCTTGCGGTCCTCGGCCCGGCCGACCGTGATGGGGCTGCCCGAGAGATTGACGAGGACGGTCGCGCCGGCCAGCGCGGCCTCGGCGCTCGGCGGCACCGGGACCCACATGTCCTCGCAGATCTCCGCGTGCAGCACGAGCCCGGGCACGTCCGCCGCCTCGAAGAGCAGGTCCACGCCGAACGGCACGTCCCGGCCGCCGACCCGGATCGTCCCGCCGCGTTCGTCGTCGCCCCCGGCGAGCTGGCGACGCTCGTAGAACTCACGGTAGTTCGGGGGATACGACTTGGGCACGACGCCGAGGACCCGGCCGCGGTGCACGATCACCGCGCAGTTGTAGATCCGGTTGCGGTGGCGCAGCGGGGCGCCGACGACCACGACCGGCAGCAGTTCGGCCGACCCGGCGACCACGGACGCGACCGCCTGCTCGACCTCGTCCAGCAGCGCGTCCTGGAGCAGCAGGTCCTCGATCGAGTAGCCGCACAGGCCCAGCTCGGGGAAGACCGCGACCGCGACCCCGTCCCGCGCGCACGCGCGCGCCTGGCGCAGGACCGCTTCGGCGTTGGCCCGCGGGTCCGCGAGGACGGTGTGGCCCGTGCACGCGGCGACCCGTGCGAAGCCGTGCTGATAGATCGACCAGAAGTTCAACGGTGCTTCCTCGCAAGGAGTGGACGGGCGCGGGGGACGGACGCGGAAGGTCCTGCCGGCACGAGGCGAAGTCGGAACACGAGGCCAGTGTAATCGTCAGAGCGACGCGATGGGTGGTGGCCCTCCGTAGCAGAGCCCGTCCCGCGCTGTGCGCGTTCCGGGCGAATCCCGGCCCGCGGCCCGCTTCCGCACTACGACTAGTCGTAACGAGAAGTGAGGGAGGGGAAGCGGTGAGTGACTGGCTGTTCATCGCCGGCGCCCTGGCCGCCGGCGCCGTCAGCAACACCCTTTTCGCGCTGGCCCGTCGGCGCCGGCTGGGCAGGCGCACACGCGAGCGCGCCCACCCCCGGTCCGGGGATGGGCGCGCCATGTCGGGCAGTGCCGCCGTCGGTGACGACGGTCGTCGGTGACGACCGTCGCCGCCGGCGACCGCTGTCCGTGGTGTCGGTCGGTCGTCAGTGGTGTCGGTACGACTCCACGTAGCCGGCCGCCGGTGTACCCACGCCGGTGACGTCGTCGTAGCCCTTCACGGCCTTGAGCGAGCTGTCCGTGCCCAGGGTGCGCACCGAGGTGAGCAGGCCCCCCGACGCGTCGTAGCTGTTGGCGAAGTCGACGCGGGCGACCGCCAGGCCGGAGCCCGTGGGGTGGTCCGTGACGTCGTGGTACGCCTTCGTGCCGTACCTCGCGTAGATCGACGGGTTGGCGAAGCCGATCGCCTTGCCGCCGCGCGCCTGCTGGGCGAGGGCCTGGACGGCCGCGACGACCGGCGAGGCCAGCGAGGTGCCGCCGATGCGGTACTCGCTGTACCGCTGCGACCCGTCCGGGAAGGTCTGCGTCTGGCCGACCTTGAAGCCGGTGTTCGGGTCGGCGATCGCGGAGATGTCCGGGACCACACGGTTGCCGGTGGCGCTGTTGGCCGTGGCGAGCGCGCCGGGGACGACGGCCTTCTGGTAGAAGGGCGCGGCGACCGTCTTGCTGGTGCCGCCGCCCGCGCCCGAGGTGAACGCGCCGGGGAAGTCCGTCCAGCTCTTGCCGTCCGCGGACAGCGAGGCCTTCTCGGTGCCCCAGCCGGTCTCCCACAGGTACTTGTCGCCCTTGCCGACGGCGAGGGAGGTGCCGCCGACCGCCGTCACCCACGCCGAGTTGGCCGGGGTGTCGACCTGCTTCGTGCCGGTGTTGGCGACCTCGTCGCCGTTGTCGCCGGAGGAGAAGTAGAAGCCGATGCCCTCGACCGCGCCGAACTGGAAGACCTGGTCGTAGGCGGCCGCGAGGTCCGGCGTCTGGGCCTCCTCGACGCTGCCCCACGAGTTGGAGACGATGTCGGCGAGGTGGCCGTCGACGACCGTGCTGAGCGAGTCGAGCAGGTCGTCGTCGTAGCAGGAGGCGGCGCCGACGTAGGTGATGTTCGCGTCGGGCGCGACCGCGTGCACGGCCTCGACGTCGAGGGTCTCCTCGCCGTACCAGCCGGCCGCCCCGCACTCCTCGGCGTGGGTGTACGTGTCGGGCAGGACCTGGCGCAGCCGACTGGTGGTGTAGGCCGCGTCGCCGTGCTTCTTCGCGTAGGTGGCCGCGTCGTAGGCGATGGTCGGGGAGGCGTACGCGTCGGTGATGGCGACCCGGACGCCCTTGCCGGTGTACTTGCCCGCGCCGTAGGCGGCGCGCAGCTGCTTGCCGGTGTAGCCCTGGACGGCGTACGGGATCTTCCCGCCGTACGCCTTCGGCAGCGTGGTCGCCACCTTGGAGCCGTGGTACGAGGAGAACGGTCCGGCGTTCTTGAACACGGCGTCCGGCGGGGGCAGCGTGTCGCTGTGGCTCGCCTTGTGCGGCGCGTTGTCCAGGCCGGTGACGGTCAGGACGGCCCCGTTGAGGCTGTCCGGCGCCGAGGCCGTCCGGGTGGGCGCGCGGTAGGTCTTGGAACCCTTGGTGTAGTTGTGCAGCTGGGTCCCGAAGGCCTGCTCGACGGCGGACACGTCGCCGGAGACGGAGACGTAGTGCTGGGAGACGCCCGTGACCTTCAGTCCGGCGGCCGTCAGCCAGGACCTCACCGCGGCCACCTGGGCCTTGGTCGCGCCGTAGCGGGCCTGGGCCTGCTGGGCACTGAGGTACTTGCCGTACGACGCCGAGGACGGGTCGGAGACGGCCTTGGCGTACGCGGCGAGGCCGGTCGCGTCCCGGCCGGCCAGGTAGACCCGGGCGGACATCGCGGAACTGTCGGAGGCGGCGCCCTTGTCGGCCTTGGTCGTGGCCCACGCGGGTTTGGTGCCTGCCAGTGTGTCCCGGCCCGGGCTGTCCGCGGCGTGCGCCGCGGGTATGCCGAGCGCCAGCGCACCCGCGAGCATGGGCAGTGTCGCTGCCATGCTCACTCCGGCGCGCACCTTGGCGCGGTTGGATCTCATGGAACCCCCTGTGCGGTTCGTCGCGAGTGGATCACTCGACGGTGGCCACTCTCGCGATGAACCGTTCATGCCAGGGGAATGGGCATGCCAAGAAGAGCTCAATTAACCTAATGAAGAGGCCATTTGGCGATTGCGGCGCTGTGAAGGCCAAAGAGCCCCGAAGGCCGGGAATGTCAGGAACGCGGCTTCGCGCCACGCTCCTTGAGCAGGCCCTTCATCACGGTGATCTCCGATTCCTGGGCATTGACCATGCCCTGCGCGAGCCGCTTCTCCACACCGACCGTGCACCGCTCCACACAGCCCTCGGCCATATGGATCCCGCCCTGGTGATGGTCCGTCATCAACTGGAGGAAGAAGATCTCGGCCTTCTCGCCGCTCAGCGTGTCCAGCCTCTTCAGCTCACTGTTGGTCGCCATGCCCGGCATCAGCGCCCCGTCCTTGCCGGCCGGCATGTCACCCATGCCCATCCACGTCATCGGCGAGTCCGCGGACACCTTCGGCAGCCCCCACAGATCGAGCCAGCCCAGCAGCATGCCGCGCTGGTTGGCCTGCGTCTGCGCGATGTCGTACGCGAGCCGCCGCACCTCCTCGTCGTCGGTGCGGTCGCGCACGATGTACGACATCTCGACGGCCTGCTGGTGGTGGACCGCCATGTCCCGCGCGAACCCCGCGTCCGCGGAGTCCGCGGACGGCGTCACTGCCGAACCGCCGTCCTCGGCGACGGCGTAACTGATGGCCCCCGCCGCGACCAGCACCCCGGCCACGGCGACCGCCACTCCCGCGAACCTCACTTCGACAGACCACCCGTGCACGCCGCGCCCGGCTCGGGCGTCTGCTCGCCCTGCACGAACTTCTCAAGGAACTTCGCGACGTTCGGGTCGTCCGCGCCCGTCACCGTGCGCTGGTGCCCCCACGCGGTCAGCATGATCGGATCGGCCTGCTTCTCGTCCGGGCTCATCAGCGTGTACGGCGTCTGCTTCACCTTCGTCGCCAGCGCGTCCACGTCCGCCTTCGAGGCCTTGCTCGTGTACGTCACCCAGACCGCGCCGTGCTCCAGGGAGTGCACCGCGTTCATATTGTTGATCGCCTCGGTGTAGACGTCGCCGTTGCAGTTCATCCAGACCTGGTTGTGGTCACCGCCCACCGGAGGCTCCACCGGGTACTTCACGGTCTTGGTGACATGGGTCTGGCTCAGCTTGCCCTTCCAGGTCTTCACGCCGTCCGCGCCGGCGACGAACTTCCCCGCGGCCTGGGTGCCGGCCGCCTTGCCGTCGTCGTCGGACTGCGTGTTCACCAGCACCACTCCGCCGACCGCGAGACCGGCGACGACCACCACGCTCGCGACGACGGCGAGCACCCGGTTGCGGCGCTCACGGCTCTGCTCGGCGCGCCGCATCTCCTCTATCCGGGCCTTGCGGGTGGAGCTGCTGCTGGTCTTGGCGGAGCCCATAGGTGTGTCCTTCTGGGGAAAGGGAGCCGGACGAGGTGTGCTGATCGTAATGGTGGACGTGTGCCCCCTCGTAGAGAGGGCACGGGAATGGCCGAAGAGCGGGCCCCGCCGGGCCGGTGGACTCCCCGCTTACGGATGTCGGTCCGAGCAGGCAAGATGGGCGGCAGAGCGTGCACCTGTCGTACGTGAGGCGTTCACCCCGAGGTCGGCTGGACGATCAAGGTGCGCAACGCGCACGAAATGGTGTTGTGGTGGGATGCTCAGGTGCCCGACCGCCTCCGTGGTGCGGGAGACAGGCGGCCTGACCAGCAAGGATGGGGAAGCGGAAGATGGACAAGCAGCAGGAGTTCGTGCTCCGGACGTTGGAGGAGCGTGACATCCGGTTCGTCCGGCTGTGGTTCACGGACGTGCTGGGCTTCCTCAAGTCCGTGGCCGTGGCCCCGGCCGAACTGGAGCAGGCCTTCGACGAGGGCATCGGCTTCGACGGCTCCGCGATCGAGGGCTTCGCCCGGGTCTACGAGTCCGACATGATCGCCAAGCCCGACCCGTCGACCTTCCAGGTCCTGCCGTGGCGTGCGGAGGCCCCCGGCACCGCCCGGATGTTCTGCGACATCCTCATGCCGGACGGCTCACCGTCCTTCGCCGACCCGCGGTACGTGCTCAAGCGGGCCCTGGCCCGCACCTCCGACCTGGGCTTCACCTTCTACACCCACCCGGAGATCGAGTTCTTCCTGCTGAAGGACAAGCCCCTCGACGGCTCCCGGCCCACCCCGGCCGACAACTCCGGTTACTTCGATCACACCCCCCAGAACATCGGCATGGACTTCCGCCGCCAGGCGATCACCATGCTGGAGTCGATGGGCATCTCGGTCGAGTTCTCCCACCACGAGGGCGCCCCCGGCCAGCAGGAGATCGACCTCCGCTACGCCGACGCCCTCTCCACGGCCGACAACATCATGACGTTCCGCCTGGTCATGAAGCAGGTGGCACTGGAACAGGGCGTCCAGGCGACCTTCATGCCCAAGCCGTTCTCCGAGCACCCGGGCTCGGGCATGCACACGCACCTCTCGCTCTTCGAGGGCGACCGCAACGCCTTCTACGAGTCGGGCGCGGAGTACCAGCTCTCCAAGGTCGGCCGCTCCTTCATCGCGGGCCTGCTCAAGCACGCCGCCGAGATCGCCGCGGTCACCAACCAGTGGGTCAACTCGTACAAGCGCATCTGGGGCGGCTCGGAGCGCACCGCGGGCGCCGGCGGCGAGGCCCCCTCCTACATCTGCTGGGGCCACAACAACCGCTCGGCCCTGGTCCGGGTCCCGATGTACAAGCCCGGCAAGACCGGCTCCGCCCGCATCGAGGTCCGCTCCATCGACTCCGGCGCCAACCCGTACCTGGCGTACGCGATGCTCCTCGCCGCAGGCCTCAAGGGCATCGAGGAGGGCTACGAGCTCCCGCCGGGCGCCGAGGACGACGTCTGGGCCCTCTCCGACGCCGAGCGCCGCGCGATGGGCATCGAACCCCTCCCGCAGAACCTCGGCGAGGCCCTGACGCTGATGGAGCGCAGCGACCTGGTCGCCGAGACCCTGGGCGAGCACGTCTTCGACTTCTTCCTGCGCAACAAGCGCCAGGAGTGGGAGGAGTACCGCAGCGAGGTCACGGCCTTCGAGCTGCGGAAGAATTTGCCGGTGCTGTAGGAGCAGGTCACAGCACCTCTTAGCTTACGTTCGCTACGGCCCTGCAGACTGTTTCTGCGGGGCCGTATACGTGTGACGTAGGTCTTGGGCCGTCTGTGGGCCGTTGCGCGCAGGACTCGTGCTGGAGACCTGTGCACTGCGAGGCTGTTGTTTCCCCTGTGCTGACCGTCTTGGCGCAATAGGCGGGACCGCGTGCCCTCCTCTCTGTCACCCTGCCTTCTTACTCAAGCCTCCCCTGTAGCCGCACGGGCCAGTAGGTGCTGACCGGTCGGCCAAGACGCGCTCATCGCGGTGTTCACATCGGCCGTCACAGTGCCGATACTGACCGTAGTCGACGGGCGATCACGTCGATCGATGCCGCGTCAGGGGAGGGGCCATGGGGAGCATCACGCTGCGGGTCGAACAGGACCACGTCGAAGGCGTAGCCAAGCTGAACGATCCGGTGGGTGCGGTAGTTGAGCTGATTTGGAACGCATTGGACGCGGACGCAACTCGCGTCAGAGTGGAAATCGAACGAAACGAGTTCGGTGGCGTCAGTAAGGTAAGTGTCTTAGACAACGGTCATGGAATGCCGTCGGAATCATGCCCGTCCTATTTTGACAAGCTGGGCGGCTCATGGAAGAAGACGGCGTTAGTTTCTATGGACAAGCGTCGAGCCATGCACGGCAGGAATGGGCAGGGTCGCGTTCGTGCATTTGCCCTCGGGCAGCATGTCCGCTGGACCACCGTCGGTAATGGGATCGACGGAAAAGTAGAAACCGTTATAGAGGCCGATCGCTCAGCGATGCGTGATTATCAAATTAGCACGGTGGGCCCAACGGATTCGGATACCCGTACTGTTGTTGATGCCTGGGGAGCCGTGCCTCACCTGGACCGATTGCTGAACACTGCAAGGGTAGTGGCGACGCTAACGACAGAATTTGCCCTTTACCTCGAAACTTACCCCGATACTTCGATAGTTTACGACGCTAACGACGTGAATCCTGCCGCTGTACAGGTTCATTCTGCCATGTATGTGCTTGATCGAGTTGATGGATCCCCTGCCCCTGAACTGAGGGTCATCGAGTGGCGTAAAGGGGTCACGCGTGAGCTTGCATTGTGCGATTCAAGGCGAATGCCGCTGGTGAAACTGCGTCCTGAAATTCAGGCACCCGGATTTAATTTTACGGCCTATCTTTCATGGAAGGGTTTTGAAGATCGGCCGCAAGAGCTGGCCTTAGTGGATTGGGACGAGGATTCACCAGCATCTGCGGTGGTTGAGCAAGCCAGAGGGCGTCTGCGTGAGCATTTCCGGAGCAGGGTCGATGATCGTCGTCGTGAGCAGGTGTTGGAGTGGCGTCGAGAGGAGGTCTACCCCTATAAAGGGGAGCCCACAGAGCCTACGGAGATCACCGAACGGGAAGCTTTCGATACGGTAGCCACGACTATCGCAAAACATATCCCGAAGTCCCCTAAGGCTAAAAAAGCAACACTGGGCCTCCTTAAGGAGACGCTTGCTGCAAAACCCGATCACACGCCAGAGATTCTTGAGCGAGTCTTTTCCTTGTCCCGTCAGGAAAAGGAGGAGCTTGGAGCGCTCTTGCAGCGTACGAGCCTAACGTCACTTATCCGTACCTCTACGGCGGTTACTGACCGCCTTGATTTCATTCGGGCCTTGGAGATACTGCTTTTCGACACCGAAGCCAAGAAGGTGACAAGGGAACGGGATCAGCTTCACAAGATTCTGGAGAACGAAGCCTGGGTATTCGGTGAAGAGTATTCCCTCATGGTCAGCGAGCGTGGTCTTTCGGAGGTTCTTCGGAAGCGTTTATCAATACTAAGGGTGCCCGAGCCTGCCGATACCAATGTGCGTCTTTTGGATGGGCGTATGGGCAGGGTTGATCTCATGCTTTCCAAAACTACGGTGTGGGTCCAGAAGCCCCATCACTTGGTTGTCGAGCTCAAGCGACCTAGCCTCAAGCTAGGGATGGGGGAGTTTAGTCAACTCGTCAATTATGCGACCACAGTCATGGCTGACGAACGCTTTAGGGCTACTGAGGCGAACTGGGATTTCTGGCTTATCGGAAATTCCATGGATGATTCCCTACGGGGACTCACGCGCCAGCCCCACCTTCCTCCGGGTCAGGCTGGCGCGGTTGGTTCAAACGCTAGATTGTGGGTTCGTGAGTGGAGTGAGGTAATCCAGGAGTGCAAGCAGCGACTGCACTTCTACAGGGACAGGCTCGACTACCAGTCCACGGATGAGCACGCTTTGGAGTATCTCGTGCGTAAGCATGTGGGTGCGACCCCGACAATTCTGTTGCCAGGTGACGAGGATGTCGTGGGTGACGTGTTGGATGAGGACGTGGCGGAGAAACCAGCCGCTACTATCCCGATAGCTCGAAGCGGCGCCTCAGCGCCTGATACTCGCTCAGCGATGGACTGACGGGGCCGGACCTCTGGAGCGCTCCCGGTCTCACTACTCGCTGCGTCCAGTGTCGTCTGAGGGCGTCCAGCAATGCGTACAGGATGCCTTGACCGCGTCCTTTCGCTGGGGAACAGGTAAAGGGCTTCGGTCGGCAGTTGCCAGATAGGCATCGGTACGCACCTCCAGGCCCGCAGCGTCCTGATGCCTACAGCGGTGGACTCTATGCCAACTTCGGGATCGTCGCCGGCTAGTCGCTGGGCCTTGACGCCCTCTCCTCGGAAGATGTTAGAAGCAGGCGTTCGAGAAACTCGACTATGGCTGTGATGCGACGTGATACCTCGGCTTTGAACTGGTCCGTGTTGTAGATGAAATCATTCGTCTTCTTGAGGCTGGGTCTGTCGAGCGAAATGCTCCCTGCCTCGGATGCGAACCGGTGGCATTCCTCGAACTCCGAGACGACACCGTTGACGTAGTGTTCGATGTTGCCGTAGTGCACGGCGAGTGTTCCCTCCGCAGGCCCGCGCTTGCCTCCGTTCTTGGGGCCGGCCTCCTTAACCACGATGGTGGAGTCGTCGGGCAGAAGCTTCTGGATGAGTGGAGCTCTGCGTGCCAAGGTCTCGAAAACGAGTTGGTACTCAGAGAGTTCGGGTAGCAGTCGGGAGTACGCCTCGGCCGTGATGGCCGACGATGTTCTGGAGGCCGTCTCGGCCTTGAGTAAGCGGCGAATCTGCTTGATGCCGTGGTAGGCGTCCAGCATCTCGGTAAGGAAGGCCCGGATTCGGTCGTCTCGACGCTGCCTCTCCAGGTGTGCCTGCTGCACGATGAAGGTCGCCCATCCCACGAAGAACCCCACGACGGAGATGCCGAGCACCTGCACGCACACGCGCACCACTTCGTAGGGCACTGTGTTCGACTCAGGCTTGAAGGGCAGCACAATTCCCAGGACCACGGCCGCGGTCGCTGCAACAACGGCGACGAAAGCCAGGGCACGTCGCTCGGCTCGACCACCTAACCACTGCTTGTCTGCGGTCGACTTCTGATGGGTCACCGTGTGGGCGTGATCGCGCTCCTCGGGAACGTCCATGAGGGCAGCATCCAGCGCAGGACCGGAGGGCGCCATAGGCAGGAACGGAACGATGAAAGCGTTGCTTTGCCTGTGGTTCCTCCAGCCACACCTGCAACCTGATCGGTCGGAGGGGCCGAGAAGCTGTTGTTGTGCCGTTGAAGGGCGGCCCACAGCGACCAACAACGATTTTGCACGACCGCACGGTGGTGTGAGTCACTCGAGGACCGCCGCACGCCGCACAAGTTCCTGCGCTACAAGCGCCAGGAGTGGGAGGAGTACCGCAGCGAGGTCACGGCCTTCGAGCTGCGGAAGAATTTGCCGGTGCTGTAGGGGCTTCGCCGTAGAGGCGCGGGGTCTGCCTGAGCGCGGTCGCGGCCGGTGGGAGCTTCTCGCTCCCACCGGCGCGGAGCCGCGCATACACACGGCCCCGCGCCCCTGGGCGGGCGCTCCTACTCGGTGGTTTGTGCCAGTACCTGGTGCAGCGGCTCCGTAGCCCGCCTCCGGTACTCCTGGATCGCCCAGCCGTTGCCGTCCGGGTCCTGGAAGTACATGAAGGTGGCGCCGTCGTCGGGGGTGTACTGGACCGGCTCGGAGACGTCGAGGCCGCGCTCGGTCAGTTCGGCGTGGGCGGCCTTGATGTCGGCCACGCAGAGTTGGAGGCCCTGGTAGGAGCCGGGGGCGGGGCGCTCGCCCTGGACCATCTCCCAGATGCTGTCGCCGAGAGCGATCGAACAGCCGGACCCGGGCGGGGTCAGCTGGACGATCCGCATCCCCGGCATGACCTCCTGGTCGATGTCCACATGGAAGCCGACCTTGTCCCGGTAGAAGTCCCTGGCCCGGTCGATGTCGGTCACGGGCAGCGGAATCACTTCGAGGGTGAAGTCCATCGCTGGTTCTCCAAGTCGCCGTTGACGGGAGTTGCAGTGGGTGTCTTACGCGTTACGGGTATCAGACGAACCGCCAGCGCGTCTGGCTGAACGGCTCCCCCTTACCGAAGCCGAAAACGGTGTGCGGCGCCACCGCGAAGACGACAGCGTGTCCCGCGCCGTGATGGAAATACCCCTCCTGCACCTCGAAGCTCCAGAAATCTCCGTACTTCGTCTGCCACGCGGCGGCCAGCTCGCGCAGCCGGCCGTCGTCGGACACGCGCACCGCCTCGCCCTCCACCACGAGGTCGTAGCCCTTGTCCCAGATGTTGGTGCCGGTGGTCAGCGTCACGTGCGCGTTGTGCGCGAGGTTCTTCGCCTTGCGTTCGTCGGGCCCGGTGCAGAAGTGCAGCGCGCCGTGCGCCCACACCGCGGGCAGCGGCGTCACGTGCGGCCGCCCGTCCGGCCGTACCGTCGAGATCCAGAACAGCTCGGCCGCGGCGAGCAGCGACTCGGCGTCGGACCAGGGGATCGCGGTCGCTGATTCGTCGCTGTAGCGGGGGTCGAGCCGGGCCTTCGGTGCCTTCGCGGGTTCGTCGTCCGTCATCTGCGGGCCTCCTGACAGGTCTCACCCCACAGGATCACAGGACCTCCGCCTCGGGGAACACCCTGGCCACCGCCGCCGCGCGGCTGGACACGCCCAGCCTGGTGAAGGCGTTCTCCAGGTGCTTGCGGACGGTACTGGGGGAGACAACGAGCTGTTCGGCGATCCGCGGCGTGCTCAGGCCGAGGGCGACGCAGCGCAGGACGTCCAGCTCACGCAGGGTGAGCCGGACGGGCGGGCGGCGCCTGCGGGCGGCCTCACGGTAGAGCGCGTACACGTGGGGAGCCATCAGCCGCAGGGTCGTCATCTCGTGGTCGCTGAACGGCTTCGAGTCAGTGCGGAAAAACTGGAAGACCCGGGTGCGACCCGGCGCGGTGGGCAGGGCGATGTCCGCGATGGAGGGGAAGGGGCGCAGGAACTCGGTATAGATCGGCTGGTTCCGCAACCGGCGCAGGGACAGGAAGTCCGCCATCTGCGTGACCTCCGGGGCGCTGTGCGACTGGGAAACCTGCACGCACTGCAGGTGTTGGTGGCGCCAGCGCCAGTACTCTTCGAAGGGCCCCTGTTCCTCGTCGAACGGCGTCTCCTGCTCGTTGAGCGAGATCCTGGCCGGGATGTCCAGCTCCGAGAAGCCGGCGCAGTCGCAGCGGACGAGCCGTTGGAGGCCCAGCAGCAGGGACTTCGGAGGGACGTCCCCCGACAGATCGTGCGCTGCCTCGTCCAGGACGTCCGCCATGCGGCGCAGCTGGACCTCGGCTGTCGTACCGGCTGATGTCATGACGGCCTCCCGGGGCCGGTTCGTACCTGTTGCGACGGTACGCCCCCGCACCGGCCGGTGGCGCGGGAGATTCGTCAAATGACGAATGGGCTACGGCCGTTGAGGGGGCCACTGTCGACACAGGCAGTCGGCTCGGCTGCCGGGCGAGACGGAGGCACCTCGTGAGCTCACACCCGCACCCGCACCCGCGTCAGCTCCGGCTCACGGCCCTCGCCGCGGGGATCGCCCCGCTGGTCGCCGCCCTGCTGGCCACGGGATGCGACGCGCAGTCCACCGCCTCCGCGGCGGCGGACGAGGCCTTCTCCGGGGTCCGGTTCACGCTCGGGTCCCGCGGCGGCATCGAAGTGTCCGGGGTCTCACGAGAGGCGGTCGCACCGGCCGGGTCCTACTCGGTGGCGAACGGCCGCGCGCACCCGTTCGCCCGGCCCGACGACAAGGTGCTCGTGGTGCTGCGCCACTGGCCACAAGACCGCGCCTCGCGCGGACGGGCGCCCCGGCTGCTGCCACCGGAGGACTCCTCGGTCGAGACCGCCTTCCTGGTCGACACCGCGAACTGGGCGCTGGCCGACCTCGACGGGAACCCCTTGCAGTGGCTGCGCCGGGACACGATCCGTGTCGACACCACGAACAACGCCGCCGAGGACGTCACCCGGCTCACGCTGTCCGGACCGCACGGGGGTCGGTCCGGGCAGCCCACACCGCCGCCGGACGACCGCGCGTGCGAGGGGCTCGACCCCTCCGTCCCCCGGAAGGTGGTGCTCCCCGCCGTAGCGCCGGGCGCGCCGGTCCCCGAGACGGTGGCCCACCTGCGGCGGCAGTGTCTCGACGTCCGGTACGCCGCCACCACCGGGGGTGTGCGTCCCGGCACCGTGCGGCAGATCGCGGTGCCGATCGCCGGACGCCCGACCGCCGCGGCCGTGCTGCCGCCCCTGGACGGCCTTGCCGTCCCGCACCGCATGCCCGGCGACACCGTCCTCACCGACCCGTCCCGGCCGGCCACCGTCACGGTGACCCGCTGGAACCGCCCCGGCCCCCCGGCCGCCCCGGCGCTTCCCCCGGCTTCTGCGGTTAGGCTCATGGCCGGACGACCTTGATCCGACAGGAGGCCGGGGATGACGGCGCCGGGGCGCAGGAGCAGTACCTTCACACGGCTGCTGCGGCACGGCTTCACCGATCCCGCCGCCGCCGAACGCCTCCTGGAGAGTGCCGAGCTCGGCGGCCTGCGCGACGACCCGGTCCTGCTGGAGGCCCTCGGCGCGACCGCCGACCCGGACCTCGCGCTGCACGGTCTGGTAGAGCTCCTGGAGGCCCAGCCCGCCCCCACCGCCCGGCGCGAGCTGCTCGACACGGTGATAGCGGCCAAGCCGCTGCGCGACCGGCTGCTCGGGGTGCTCGGCGCCTCCGCGGCCCTCGCCGACCACCTGGCCCGGCATCCGAGCGACTGGCACGCCCTCGTCATGTACGAGCCGCGTGACCTGCACCCCGGGGTGGAGGAGTTCGAGTGGGGCCTCGCGGAGGCCACCGACGCCGTGTCCCTGCGCGTCGCCTACCGCCGCTGCCTGCTGTCGATCGCCGCCCGTGACGTGTGCGGCACCACCGACCTCGCCGAGACCGCCGCCGAACTCGCCGACCTCGCCACCGCGACCCTGCGCGCCGCCCTCGCCCTCGCCCGCGCCGCCGCGCCCGACGACACCGCGCTGTGCCGGCTCGCCGTCATCGCGATGGGCAAGTGCGGCGGCCACGAGCTGAACTACGTCTCCGACGTCGACGTCATCTTCGTCGGGGAGGCCGTCGAGGGGGCCGACGAGACCAAGGCGATCCGGGCCGCCACCCGGCTCGCCTCGCACCTGATGCGGATCTGCTCCGAGACCACCGTCGAGGGCTCGATCTGGCCCGTGGACGCCAACCTGCGCCCCGAGGGCAGGAACGGCCCGCTGGTGCGCACGCTCTCCAGCCACCTCGCCTACTACCAGCGCTGGGCCAAGACCTGGGAGTTCCAGGCCCTGTTGAAGGCCCGCCCGGTGGCCGGCGACCTCGCACTGGGCGAGGCGTACGTCGCCGCCCTCGAACCCCTGGTCTGGAAGGCCGCCGAGCGCGACAACTTCGTCCCCGACGTGCAGAAGATGCGGCGCAGGGTGATCGAGAACATCCCGGTCGCGGAGATCGAGCGCGAACTGAAACTCGGCCCCGGCGGCCTGCGGGACGTCGAATTCGCCGTCCAGCTCCTCCAGTTGGTGCACGGCCGCGCCGACGCCTCCCTGCGCAGCGGCACCACCCTGAACGCCCTGCAGGCCCTCGCCACCGGCGGCTACGTCGGCCGCGCCGACGCCGTCCAGCTCGACGACGCCTACCGCTTCCTGCGCTCCATGGAGCACCGCATACAGCTCTACCGGCTGCGCCGCACCCACCTCGTCCCCGAGGAGGAGGCCGACCTGCGCCGCCTCGGCCGCTCCCTGGGCCTGCGCGCCGACCCGGTCGCCGCGTTGACCCGCGAGTGGAAACGGCACGCCAGTGTCGTACGACGGCTGCACGAGAAGCTCTTCTACCGCCCGCTGCTCGACGCGGTCGCCCAACTCGCCCCCGGCGAGACCCGGTTGAGCCCCGAGGCGGCCAGGGAGCGGCTGGTCGCGCTCGGGTACGCCGACCCGGCGGCGGCGCTGCGGCACCTGGAGGCGCTGGCGTCCGGGGTCACCCGCAAGGCGGCCATCCAGCGCACGCTCCTGCCGGTGCTGCTCGGCTGGTTCGCCGACTCGGCCGACCCGGACGCCGGACTGCTCAACTTCCGCAAGGTGTCGGACGCGTTGGGCAAGACGCCCTGGTACCTGCGGCTGCTGCGGGACGAGGGCGCCGCCGCCGAGAACCTCGCCCGCGTCCTGTCCGCCGGCCGCCTCGCCCCCGACCTGCTGATGCGCGCCCCCGAGGCCGTCGCCCTGCTCGGGGACGGCGACGGCGGCGGCCTGGAGCCGCGCGGCCGGGCGGCCCTGGACCAGGAGATCCTGGCCGCGGTCGGCCGCGCCGACGGTGCCGTGCAGGCGGTCACGTTCGCCCGCGGGGTCCGGCGCCGCGAGCTGTTCCGTACGGCCGCCGCGGACATCGTCGGCTCCTACGGCACCGAGTCCCAGCCCGTCGAGGCCGACCGGGGCACCCTCGTGGACCTGGTCGGCGGCGCGGTGTCCGACCTGACGGCCGCCACCCTCGCCGGCACCCTGCGCGCGGTGGTCCGGGACGGCTGGGGCGACACCCTGCCCACCCGGTTCGCGGTCATCGGCATGGGCCGCTTCGGCGGCCACGAACTCGGCTACGGCTCCGACGCCGACGTGCTCTTCGTGCACGAACCGCGCGAGGGCGTCGCCGAACGCGAGGCCTCCGAGGCGGCCAACAAGGTGGTCTCCGAGATGCGCCGCCTGCTACAGATCTCCAGCGCCGACCCGCCACTGCTCATCGACGCCGACCTGCGCCCCGAGGGCAAGTCCGGGCCGCTCGTACGGACGTTGAACTCGTACGGGGCCTACTACCGCCGCTGGTCCCTGGTCTGGGAGGCACAGGCCCTGCTGCGGGCCGAACCCGTCGCCGGGGACGAGGAGTTGGGCCGCCGCTTCATCGAGCTGGTCGACCCGCTGCGCTACCCGGCGGCCGGCCTCGGCGACGACGCCGTACGCGACATCCGGCGGCTGAAGGCCCGGATGGAGTCCGAGCGGCTGCCGCGCGGCGCCGACCCGAAGCTGCACACCAAGCTCGGACCGGGCGGTCTGTCCGACGTCGAGTGGACCGTCCAGCTGCTCCAGATGCGGCACGGCGCGCGGGAGGCGGGCCTGCGCACCACCCGTACCCGCGCCGCCCTCGCCGCCGCCCGGGAGGCCGGTCTCCTCTCCGAGGAGGACACCGCCACCCTCGACGAGGCCTGGATCCTGGCCACCCGGGTCCGCAACGCGGTGATGCTCGTCCGTGGCCGGGCCGGCGACACGTTCCCCTCGGACGGCCGCGAACTGGGCGCGGTGGGACGGTACCTGGGCTACGGCCCCGGTCACGTCGGCGACATGCTCGACGACTACCGGCGTACCGCCCGACGGGCGCGGGGCGTGGTGGACGAGCTGTTCTACGGGGCGTAGGCCCGGGGAGCGGGGGCGGCGGGCACCTCTGCCCGCGGCGCCCGCCGCCCTCGGGTCAGTGCCACGCCCGTCAGCACCACCGCCATCCCCGCGAGCACCCGCGGCCCGACGTTCTCGCCCAGCAGCAGCGCGCCCAGCGACACCGAGACCACCGGCAGCAGATAGCCGACCGTCGCGGCGGCCGTCGGGCCCTCGTCCGCGATGAGCCGGTAGTTGAGGTAGAAGGTCACGCCCGTGCCGAGGACCCCGAGCGCGGTGACCGCGAGCAGCCCGGTGAGGTCGGTGTCGAGGGGGCCGGCGGCCGGGAGGGCCAGGGCGCTCCAGGCGGTCGCCGTCAGGAGCTGGGCCGCGGAGACGGCGAGGGGGTCCCGGCCGGCGGTGAGTGTGCGGGCCATGTACGCGAACGCCACGGCGTAGCTCACGGCGGCGGCCAGCAGCGCCAGGGCGCCCCAGCTCAGCAGGCCGGACCGGTGCCAGGGGGCGAAGATCAGCAGCGTGCCGGCGAAGCCCAGGACGAGACCGGCCAGCCGCAGCGGGCGCGGGGCGCGGTCGGTGCCGAGGCACAGGCCGATGAGGAGCGCCCACAGCGGTGTCGTGGCGTTCAGGACGCCCGCGACCCCGGAGTCCACGCTCTGTTCGCCGATGCTGAACAGGGCGAAGGGCAGTGCGTTGCAGAAGAAGGCGGCGACGACGAGGTGCTTCCACGTCGTGCGGGACCGGGGCAGCCGCTGTCCCGCGGAGCGGGCGAGCAGCAGCAGGACCGCCGCGCCCAGCGCGCACCGGGCGATGGTGATCTGGGCGGGGGACAGGCCGTGGTTCAGGGCGACCTTGATCCAGAGGAAGCCGGAGCCCCACAGGAGGGCGAGGGCGGCCATGCGCAGGGTGGAGGAGGGCTGCATGACTCCACGGTCCGGGAACAAACGCGTGAGGACAAGTGAAGAGTTGTGGATAGACCGTTAAGCTGGTCTACATGCTTGATGTGAGGCGCATGCAGGTGCTGCGGTCCGTCGTGGCCTGCGGATCGGTGACCGGGGCCGCCGCCCGGCTCGGCTACACGCCGTCCGCGGTGAGCCAGCAGGTCGCCGCGCTGGAGAAGGAGGCTGGGGCCGAGCTGCTGGAGCGGGTCGGGCGCGGGGTGCGGCCCACGGCGGCCGGACTGCTGCTCACCGAGTACGCGGACGCGATCGGCCGCCAGGTCGCCGAGGCGGAGACCGCGCTCGCCGATCTGCTGGCGGGGCGCACGGGCCGGCTGTCGGTGCGGTACTTCGCGACGGCCGGGGCCTCGCTGGTCGCCCCGGCGGTGGCACGGCTGCGGGCGGAACACCCCCGCGTCCAGGTGGAGTTGCGGCTGACCGACCCGCACGACCCGCTGCCGGACGTGCGGGAGGGGCGGGCGGATCTCGCGCTGGTGGTGGGGGAGCGGGCCGGGGGCGATGGCGTACGGCTGCTGCCGTTGTTGGACGATCCGTACCTCGCCGTGCTCCCCAAGGGACACCGGCTCGCGGCCCGCCGGTCCGTGGAGCTCACCGAGCTGGCCGGGGAGCCCTGGGTCGGCAGCGAGTGGCCGGGGCCGTGCCTCGACGCGCAGCTGCACGCCTGCGAGGCCGCCGGGTTCCGCCCGCGCTTCGTGGTCGAGAGCGAGGACTACGTCACCGCGCAGGGCTTCGTGGCCGCGGGCCTCGGGGTGGCCCTGATCCCCCGCCTGGGCCTGGGCGGACGTCACCCGGACGTGGTCGTCCGCCCGGTCCGGCGCCCGGAACCGGTGCGGAGCATCCACGCGGCCGTACGGGAGACGGCACCGCCGCAGCCGGCCCTGGAGGCGTTCGTCGAGGCGCTGCGTTCGGCGGCCGGCTAGGCCTTCGCGGGAACCCGGGGCGCGTTTCGCGCGGGGACCGTCCTCGGCAGGGTGTACGGCAGGGCGCCGTACCAGAGGCGGGCCACGGCGAAGCCGAAGGCGAGGCACAGGAGGCCGCCCACCGCGTCGAGCCAGAAGTGGTTGGCGGTGGCGACGATGACCACCAGCGTGGCCGCCGGGTAGAGCAGGCCCAGCACCCGCACCCAGGGGACCGACGCCAGCGCGAAGATCGTCAGGCCGCACCACAGGGACCAGCCGATGTGCATCGACGGCATCGCGGCGTACTGGTTCGACATGTTCTTCAGGTCGCCGGAGGCCATCGAGCCCCACGTCTGATGGACCATGACGGTGTCGACGAAGTCGCCGCCGTTCATCAGCCGCGGCGGGGCGAGCGGGTACAGGTAGTAGCCGGCCAGGGCGACGACGGTGGTCGCGAAGAGCGCCAGGCGGGTCGCGGCGTAGCGGCCGGGGTGGCTGCGGAAGAGCCACACGAGCACACCCAGCGTCACCACGAAGTGCAGGGTGGCGTAGTAGTAGTTCATTCCGACGATGAGCCAAGTCACCGAGTTCACCGCGTGGTTGACGGACTCCTCGACGGCGATGCCGAGATGGTGCTCGGCGCTCCAGATCCAGTCGGCGTTGCGCAGCGCCTCGGACTTCTGCTCCGGGACCGCGTTGCGGACCAGCGAGTACGTCCAGTAACTCACCGCGATGAGGAGGATCTCGAACCAGAGGCGGGGCCGGCGCGGAGCCCGCAGCCGGCACAGGAAACGCTTCCCGGGCCCGGCCGTGACCGGCTGCGGAACGGCCTCGTCGGGCCCTTCCTGCGTCGCCACGGTCGTCTCAGTCATAGGCCCGAGTCTGCCAGAAAAGGGTTCCCCCGCCGATCATCCCGCGGTCGGGTCCGACCCGCATTTCCTACGACTGGAAGACCGCCCGGGGCTCCTACCGACGCACGGCGAAAAGGTCGTTTTCTCCGCCTTGGGGAGGAGCCCGGCGGGGCGCGGCCTCAGGGGCGTCCGCGCTCCCCGGGAGCCGACGCGGTCGACCCGCGCACCACCAGTTCCGGCATGAACACGAACTCGCTGTGGGGTGCGGGCGTCCCGCCGATCTCCTCCAGGAGGGTGCGGACCGCCGCCTGCCCCATCGCCGGGACCGGCTTGCGGACCGTCGTCATCGGCGGGTCGGTGAAGGCGATCAGCGGGGAGTCGTCGAAGCCCACCACCGACACGTCCTTCGGCACGTCCAGGCCGCGCTGGCGGGCCGCCCGTATAGCGCCCAGCGCCATCATGTCGCTCGCGCACACCACCGCCGTGCAGCTCCGCTCGATGAGCGCGCCGGCCGCGGCCTGGCCGCCCTCCAGGGTGTACAGCGAGTGCTGGACGAATTCGGTCTCGACGGTGTCGGCGGCCAGGCCCAGCTGGTCCTGCATGGTGCGGACGAAGCCCTCGATCTTGCGCTGCACCGGCACGAACCGCTTCGGGCCGAGCGCCAGACCGATCCTGGTGTGCCCCAGCGACACCAGGTGCGTGACCGCCAGGGCCATCGCCGCCCGGTCGTCGGGGGAGATGAAGGGCGCCTGCACCTTCGGCGAGAAGCCGTCCACCAGCACGAAGGGCACGCCCTGCGCGCGCAGCTGCTCGTAGCGCTGCATGTCGGCGGAGGTGTCCGCGTGCAGTCCGGAGACGAAGATGATGCCGGCCACGCCCCGGTCGACGAGCATCTCCGTGAGCTCGTCCTCCGTGGAGCCGCCCGGGGTCTGGGTGGCGAGCACCGGCGTGTAGCCCTGCCGGGTCAGCGCCTGGCCGATGACCTGGGCCAGCGCCGGGAAGATCGGGTTCTCCAGCTCCGGGGTGATGAGGCCCACGAGGCCCGCACTGCGCTGCCGCAGACGCACCGGGCGTTCGTACCCCAGCACGTCCAGGGCGGCCAGCACGGACTGGCGGGTGGTGGCGGCGACGCCCGGCTTGCCGTTGAGGACACGGCTGACGGTCGCTTCGCTCACCCCCGCCTGAGCGGCGATGTCGGCAAGCCGTGTGGTCACAGGGGTGGACTGTACCGGCCAGGTGTCACCTTGCGCACCAATGCGGCGACGTAGGCGCCCTGTTGACCGGCCCGGTCCGGGCTGCTGGGTCATCGCGCTCCCTCGTGAAAGTGATGGCAAGAGCTTGCAGAGTCTTGCACAGGCCGCCCCAACCGCTCTACGACGGCAAATAAGCGTCTCACAGCGGTCGCTGCCAGGTCACGTCCGGATAACTGCGGAGATCTCTTGCACTTTTTTGCTGCAAGGCCTTTCGTCGCGCTTGCATCGCTGTTACGTTCACGTCGCCCGGCGGCGGCAACGGCGCGGTCGGCAAGTCGACAGAGGCGGCGGACGGGCCCGTCTTCTGCGAGCACACGGGCTTTCACCCTCAAGGAGAACTCAATGCGGCGTGGCATAGCGGCCACCGCGCTGGTGGCGTCCTTCGCCCTCGCGGCGACGGCCTGCGGCGGAAGTGACGGCGGAGACTCGGCCGACGGTCCGGTCACCATCACCTGGTGGGACACCTCCAACGCCACCAACGAGGCGCCGACGTACCAGGCCTTGATCAAGGAGTTCGAGGCCGCCAACAAGGACGTCAAGGTCAAGTACGTCAACGTGCCCTTCGACCAGGCGCTGAACAAGTTCGACACCGCGGCCGGCTCCAAGGGCGCCCCGGACATCCTGCGTTCCGAGGTCGGCTGGACCCCCGCCCTCGCGAAGAAGGGCTACTTCCTGCCGCTGGACGGCACCGAGGCCCTCACGGACGAGAGCAAGTTCCAGCCCAACCTGATCGAGCAGGCCAAGTACGAGGGCAAGACCTACGGCGTCCCGCTGGTCACCGACACCCTCGCGCTGGTCTACAACAAGGAACTCTTCGACAAGGCCGGCGTCGCCGCCCCGAAGACCTGGGACGACCTGAAGAAGGCCGCCGCCACGATCAGCACCAAGACCGGCGTCGACGGCTACTGGGGCTCCACCCAGGCCTACTACGCGCAGACCTTCCTCTACGGCGAGGGCACCGACACCGTCGACGCCGACGCCAAGAAGGTCACCGTCGCCTCGGCGCCCGCGAAGAAGGCCTACGGAACCTGGCTGAGCCTCTTCGACGGCAAGGGCCTGCACAAGGCCGACACCACCGCCGACGCCTACGCCCACATCCAGGAGGCGTTCGTCAGCGGCAAGGTCGCCTCGATCATCCAGGGCCCGTGGGAGATCACCAACTTCTACAAGGGCACGGCCTTCAAGGACAAGGGCAACCTCGGCATCGCGACCGTCCCGGCCGGCTCCACCGGCAAGGCGGGCGCCCCGACCGGCGGCCACAACCTCTCGGTCTACGCCGGCTCGGACTCCGCCCACCAGAAGGCGTCCCTGAAGTTCGTCGACTTCATGACATCCGCGAAGTCCCAGGCGTCCATCGCCCTGAAGAACTCCACCCTGCCGACCCGCGACGACGCCTACACCGCCGAGGTCAAGGCCGACCCGGGCATCGCCGGCTTCCAGACCGTCCTGCCCGCCGCCCAGCCGCGCCCGGCCCTGCCCGAGTACAGCTCCCTGTGGGGCCCGCTGGACAGTGAACTGCCGCAGATCGCCGGGGGCAAGGAGTCCCTCGACAAGGGGCTCGGCACCGCCGAGACCGCGATCGCCAAGCTGGTCCCGGACTTCGCCAAGTGACCTCGGGTGACCGCCGGATCCCCCACGAACCGGGGGAGGGATCCGGCGGTCACCGGTCTGCGCCCGAGCAGCCGTGCGGCCATGGCCGCCGAGGCCGTTCAGTCCGCCACGGCCGCCGAGGCCGCCCAAGCCGTCCAGGCCGAAGAACTTCCAGAAGGTGTCGAACCATGACAGTCGCCATCGACCGCGCGACCGGCAAGCGCCGCGGTGACCGTGCGCCGAAGCCCGGGTGGAGCCGGCGCCTGAGGCACGCCTACCAGAAGCACTGGTACGCCTACGCCATGATCGCCCCGGTGGTGATCGTCCTCGGCGTCCTCGTGCTCTACCCCCTGGTGTACGGCGTCTACCTCACGTTCACCGACGCCAACAGCCTCAACACCGCCCGCACGATCGGCGTCAACCACATCGACGCCACCTACCAGTTCATCGGCCTCGACAACTACGCCGACATCCTGTGGGGCGACACCGCCTACGACCGCTTCTGGTCGCACTTCATCTGGACGATCGTCTGGACCGCGCTCTGCGTCACCCTGCACTACACGATCGGCCTCGGCCTCGCCCTGCTGCTCAACCAGAAACTGCGCGGGCGCACCCTCTACCGGCTGGTCCTGATCCTGCCGTGGGCCGTGCCGACCTTCGTCACCGTCTTCGGCTGGCGGTTCATGCTCGCCGACGGCGGCATCATCAACTCCTTCCTGGAGACGCTCCATCTGCCGACACCGCTGTGGCTGGAGGACACCTTCTGGCAGCGGTTCGCCGCGATCATGGTCAACACCTGGTGCGGGGTGCCCTTCATGATGCTGTCGCTGCTCGGCGGCCTGCAGTCCATCGACACCTCGCTCTACGAGGCCTCCGAGATGGACGGTGCGGGTGCCTGGCAGCGCTTCCGGTACGTCACCCTGCCGGGCCTGAGGTCCGTCAGCTCCACCGTCGTCCTCCTCGGCGTCATCTGGACCTTCAACCAGTTCGCCATCATCTTCCTGCTGTTCGGCAACACCGCCCCCGACGCGCAGATCCTCGTCACCTGGGCCTACTACCTCGGCTTCGGACAACAGCCCCGCGACTTCGCGCAGTCGGCCGCCTACGGCATCCTGCTGCTGGCCATCCTGATCGTCTTCACCTCCTTCTACCGCCGCTGGCTGAACCGCAATGACCAGCAGCTCGCGATCTGAGGCAGGAGTCCCCATGAGCACGCCCACCGCCGAGACCACCGCCCCGGTGACCGAGAAGGACCCCATGGCGCCGTCGCCGAAGAAGAAGGTCACCAGGCGTGGCGACAGCACCCCCGCCGCCCGCCTCGCCTCCCACGCCGTCCTGACCGTGGCGAGCCTGATCGCGGTCTTCCCGGTCGCCTGGCTGGTGTTCCTCTCCCTCGGCCCGGACAAGGACGACTACCTGCACCCCGGCGGCATCTGGGACAAGATGACGCTCGACAACTACGCGTTCGTCCTGGAGCACACGCAGTTCTTCGACTGGATGAAGAGCACCCTGATCGTCACCCTCGGCACCACCCTCATCGGCGTGGTCATCGCCTCGACCACCGGCTACGCCGTCTCGCGGATGCGCTTCCCGGGCTACCGCAAGTTCATGTGGGCGCTCCTGGTCACGCAGATGTTCCCGGTGGCCGTCCTCATGGTGCCGATGTACCAGATCCTCTCGGAACTGCAGCTCATCGACACCTACCTCGGCCTCATCCTGGTGTACTGCACGACCACCGTGCCGTACTGCGCATGGCTGATGAAGGGCTACTTCGACACCATCCCCTTCGAGATCGACGAGGCCGGACGGGTCGACGGGCTGAGCCCCTTCGGCACGTTCGCGCGACTGATCCTGCCGCTCGCCAAGCCGGGCCTGGCGGTCGCCGCCTTCTACAGCTTCCTCACCGCCTTCGGCGAGGTCGCGTTCGCCGCGACGTTCATGCTGTCCGACACGAAGTACACCTTCGCCGTCGGTCTGCAGACCTTCGTCAGCGAACACGACGCGCAGCGCAACCTGATGGCCGCCACCGCGGTGCTGATCGCCATACCCGTCTCCGCGTTCTTCTACTTCGTGCAGAAGAACCTGGTGACCGGCCTGACGGCAGGCGGAACCAAGGGCTGAGACGCCGGTTCACGAACGCGCCCCAAAGGGCTGCGGGACCGTATCGATATGCGGCTCCGCCGTGTGGGCCCGACCGGCCCCCACGCAGCCGCACTCAAACTCGAGGTGGCCGCGGTGACCATCCGACCCCGCTGTCACCGCGGCCGCCTCGTCACCAACTCCCCATGACCAGAACCTCGTTACGTACCTAGGACGCCATGACCCAGCAGCACTCCGTCATCGCCCCGGCACCCGACGCCGCCAAAGCCAAGCGCGGCGACTGGTGGCGGGACGCGGTGATCTACCAGGTCTATCCGCGCAGCTTCGCCGACAGCGACGGCGACGGCACGGGCGACCTGGAGGGCATCCGCGCCCGCCTGCCGTACCTGCGCGACCTGGGCGTGGACGCCGTGTGGCTCAGCCCCTTCTACGCCTCCCCGCAGGCCGACGGCGGCTACGACGTCGCCGACTACCGGGCCGTGGACCCCATGTTCGGCAACCTCCTCGACGCCGACGCCCTGATCCACGACGCCCGCGCACTGGGCCTGCGGATCATCGTCGATCTCGTCCCCAACCACTCCTCCGACCAGTACGAGTGGTTCAGGCGGGCCCTTCAGGAGGGACCCTGCTCACCGCTGCGCGAGCGCTACCACTTCCGGCCCGGCAAGGGCGAGAACGGCGAACTCCCGCCCAACGACTGGGAGTCCATCTTCGGCGGCCCGGCGTGGACCCGCGTCACCGAGCCGGACGGCACCCCCGGCGCGTGGTACCTGCACCTCTTCGCCCCCGAGCAGCCCGACTTCAACTGGGACCACCCGGCCGTCGGCGACGAGTTCCGCTCCATCCTCCGCTTCTGGCTCGACATGGGCGTCGACGGCTTCCGCATCGACGTGGCCCACGGCCTGGTGAAGGCGGCCGGTCTGCCGGACCTCGGGTCCCATGAACAGCTCAAGCTGCTGGGCAACGATGTCATGCCGTTCTTCGACCAGGACGGCGTGCACGAGATCTACCGCCAGTGGCGCCGGGTCCTCGACGAGTACGCCGGGGAGCGGATCTTCGTCGCAGAGGCGTGGACGCCGACCGTCGAGCGGACCGCGAACTACGTCCGACCCGACGAGCTGCACCAGGCCTTCAACTTCCAGTACCTGGCCACGGACTGGGACGCCGAGAAGCTGCGCGAGGTCATCGACCGCACCCTCGACGCGATGCGCCCGGTCGGCGCCCCCGCCACCTGGGTGCTGTCCAACCACGACGTCACCCGCCACGCCACCCGCTTCGCCAACCCGCCCGGCCTCGGCACCCAGATCCGCACGGCGGGGGACCGGGAACTGGGCCTGCGCCGGGCCAGGGCCGCCACCCTCCTCATGCTGGCGCTGCCCGGATCGGCCTACGTCTACCAGGGCGAGGAGCTCGGCCTCCCGGACGTCGTCGACCTGCCCGACGAGGTGCGCCAGGACCCCGCGTACTTCCGGGGCGCCGGCCAGGACGGCTTCCGCGACGGCTGCCGGGTGCCGATCCCGTGGACCCGCGAGGGATCGTCGTACGGCTTCGGCGCGGGCGGCAGCTGGCTCCCGCAGCCGGACGGCTGGGGCGAGTGGAGCGTCGAGGCACAGGAGGGCACGGCGGGCTCGACCCTGGAGCTGTACCGCTCCGCCCTCGCCGCCCGCCGCGCACAGCCCGACCTCGGCGCCGGTGACGCGGTGGAGTGGCTGAAGGCCCCCGAGGGCGTCCTCGCCTTCCGCCGCGGCGCGTTCGTCTGCGTCGCGAACACCGGCGGCGAGCCGGTGACCACCGTGGCCCACGGCCGCCTCCTCCTCGCCAGCGGTGAGATCGCCGAGGCGGACGGCGAGGCGAAGCTGCCGGCCGACACGACGGTGTGGTGGACGACCGCCTGACGGTCACGCAGACGTCGGTCGAGGGCCTGCCGCCCAACGGGGCGGCAGGCCCTTCGGCATGGGGTCGCCCCGGGACGATGTGAAACTTCTTGCCGTCAGTTGCATGTCTCTTGCTGTAAAGCTTTCGTCAGCGGTACGTTCACGCCGCGCCCGGCAACGAAGCCGTGCCGCGGTGCTGGGGGGACCCGACCGAGCCGCAATCGCAAGGAGTTCACGCCTGTGATATCGAGATGGTCCGTCACCGCGACCGCGCTGGCCGCCGCGGCAGCCGTTCTGGCCCCCGGCGCGACCGCCCACGCCTCCCCGCCCGGCACCAAGGACGTCACCGCCGTCCTCTTCGAGTGGAACTTCGCCTCGGTGGCGAAGGAGTGCACCAACACGCTGGGCCCGGCCGGTTACGGCTACGTCCAGGTCTCCCCGCCCGCCGAGCACATCCAGGGCCCGCAGTGGTGGACCTCGTACCAGCCGGTGAGCTACCGGATCGCGGGCCGTCTCGGTGACGCGACCGCCTTCAGGAACATGGTCGACACGTGTCACGCGGCCGGCGTGAAGGTCGTCGTCGACACCGTCGTCAACCACATGTCGGCGGGCAGCGGCACCGGCACCGGCGGCTCGTCGTACACGAAGTACACCTACCCCGGCCTGTACTCCTCCTACGACTTCGACGACTGCACGGCCACCGTCAGCGACTACACCAACCGTGCCAACGTCCAGAACTGCGAACTCGTGCAGCTCGCCGACCTGGACACCGGTGAGGAGTACGTCCGTTCGGCCATCGCCGGGTACATGAACTCCCTGCTCGGGTACGGCGTCGACGGCTTCCGCATCGACGCGGCCAAGCACATCCCGGCGACCGACCTCGCCAACATCAAGTCCCGGCTGAGCAACACGTCGGTGTACTGGAAGCAGGAGGCCATCTACGGCAGCGGCGAGGCGGTCCAGCCCACCGAGTACACGGGCAACGGCGACGTCCAGGAGTTCCGCTACGCGTTCGACCTCAAGCGGGTCTTCAACAACGAGAACCTCGCCTACCTGAAGAACTACGGCGAGGGCTGGGGCTACCTGAGCAGTTCCGTCGCCGGCGTCTTCGTCGACAACCACGACACCGAGCGCAACGGCTCCACCCTCAGCTACAAGGACGGCGCCACCTACACCCTGGCCAACGTCTTCATGCTGGCCCACCCGTACGGCGCCCCGGACGTCAACTCCGGCTACGAGTTCTCCGACACGGACGCCGGCCCGCCCAACGGCGGTTCGGTGGCCGCCTGTTGGCAGGACGGCTGGAAGTGCCAGCACGCCTGGCCGGAGATCCTGCGCATGGTCGCCTTCCGCAACGCGGTGCGCGGCGAGTCCGTCACCAACTGGTGGGACAACGGAGGCGACGCGATCGCCTTCGGGCGGGGTGCCAAGGGTTTCGTGGCCATCAACCACGAGTCGGGCAGCCTGGCCCGCACCTACCAGACCTCGCTGCCCGCCGGGACGTACTGCGACGTGCAGAGCAACAGGTCGGTGACCGTGAACTCCAGCGGCCAGTTCACCGCGACGCTGGGTGCCAACACCGCACTGGCGATCTACGCGGGCAAGACGAGCTGCTGAAACCCGCGAGGCCTCGACCCCTCGCGTGACCACGCCCGGTGCGACCGGTACGCGAGGGGTTGACGCATCCGGATGGACGGCTCGCACAGCATGGCCTGGATCGAGGACCCACCGATCTGAAAGTTCTTGCCAGTACTTTCAGGACTCTTGCTGTAAGCGTTTCGTCGGCGATACGGTCGCGCGGGGTCGGACCCACCAGAGCCGCCAGCGCAAGGAGTCCACTGCAGTGATACCGAGATGGCCGGTGCCGCGCAGGCGCCCTACCGCCCACGCCGGACGGATCGCGGCGGTCACCGTGACCGCGTTGGCCGCCGCACTCGTCCAGCCCCTGGCGGCCCGCGCGGACACCCCGCCCCCACCGCCCTCCGACGCGCGACTCGCCGCCGAGCCCGCCCGGCACGACGCCACCCGCGAGCAGTTCTACTTCGTCCTGCCGGACCGGTTCGCGAACGGCGAGACCGCCAACGACCGGGGCGGCCTGACCGGTTCCCGCCTCAGCACCGGCTACGACCCCACCGACAAGGGCTTCTACCAGGGCGGCGACCTCAAGGGCCTGACCCGGCGGCTCGACTACATCAAGGGCCTGGGCACCACCTCCATCTGGATGGCCCCGATCTTCAAGAACCAGCCCGTGCAGGGCACCGGGGACAACGCCTCGGCCGGCTACCACGGTTACTGGATCACCGACTTCACCCAGGTCGACCCGCACTTCGGCACCAACAAGGACCTGGAGACCCTCATCTCCCAGGCGCACGCCAAGGGCATGAAGGTCTTCTTCGACGTCATCACCAACCACACCGCCGACGTCGTCGACTACGAGGAGAAGTCCTACGACTACCTCGCCAAGGGCGCCTTCCCCTACCTGACCGAGGACGGCGAGCCCTTCGACGACGCCGGCCACGCGGGCACGGAAGACTTCCCCGAGGTCGACGCCGACTCCTTCCCGCGCACCCCCACCGTGCCCGCGGCGAAGAAGAACACCAAGGTCCCGTCCTGGCTCAACGACCCGACGATGTACCACAACCGCGGCGACTCCACCTTTACCGGCGAGAGCTCCACCTACGGCGACTTCTCCGGCCTCGACGACCTGTGGACCGAGCGTCCCGAGGTCGTCGAGGGCATGGAGCGGATCTACGAGAAGTGGGTCCGCGACTTCGACATCGACGGCTTCCGCGTCGACACCGTCAAGCACGTCGACAGCGCGTTCTGGACCCGGTGGGCCACGGCCCTCGACGCCTACGCGGCGAAGCGGGGCCGGGACGACTTCTTCATGTTCGGCGAGGTGTACTCCGCCGACACCTCGGTCACCTCGCCGTACGTCACCCAGGGCCGCCTCGACGCCACCCTCGACTTCCCCTTCCAGGAGGCGGCCCGGCAGTACGCCTCCCAGGGCGGCAGCGCCCGGCGGCTCGCCTCGGTCTTCGGCGACGACTACAAGTACACGACCGACAAGGCCAACGCGTACGAGCAGGTCACCTTCCTCGGCAACCACGACATGGGCCGCCTCGGGTACTTCCTGAACCAGGACGACCCGAAGGCCACCGACGCCGAACTCCTCACCAAGGACAAACTCGCCAACGAGCTGATGTTCCTCAGCCGCGGCAACCCCGTCGTCTACTACGGCGACGAACAGGGCTTCACCGGAGCGGGCGGCGACAAGGACGCCCGCCAGACGATGTTCGCCTCCCGAACCGCCGACTACCTCGACGACGACGAGATCGGCACCGACCGCACCCACGCGAGCGACGCCTACGACCCGAGCGCGCCCCTGTACCGGCAGATCGCCGCACTCGCCAAGCTCCGCAAGGCCAACCCGGCCCTCACGGACGGCGTCCAGACCGAGCGGTACGCGGCGGACGGCCCCGGCGTCTACGCCTTCACCCGCACCGACCCCGGGACGGGCACCGAGTACGTCGTCGCCTTCAACAACGCCGCTGAGGCGAAGTCGGCCACCTTCGCGACCGGTTCGGCGACCATGACGTACACCGGCATCCACGGCACCGACGCCACAGCCAGGTCGGACGCCGCCCGGAAGGTCACCGTCACCGTCCCGGCCGGCTCGGCCATCGTCCTCAAGGCCGCCGGCAGGCTCGCCAAGCCCGCCACCGAGCCGACGATCACCCTGAAGGCCCCAGCGGCCGGCGCCACCGGCACCGTCGAACCGAACGCCGACGTCGACGGCGGCCGGCTGAACCGGGTCGTCTTCGCGGCCCAGATCGGCAACGGCAGGTGGCGCACCCTCGGCTCCGCCGACCACGCCCCGTACCGGGTCACCCAGACCGTCGGCAAGAACGTCCCGGCCGGAACCCCCCTGCGCTACAAGGCCGTTGTCATCGACTCGGCCGGCCGCACGGCGAGCGCCACCGCCGCCACCACCGCCGGCACCCCGCCCGCCGAGGAGATCCCCTCCGCCTCCTCCCGCGACTACGCGGTCGTCCACTACCGCCGCACCGACGGCGAGGCGAGCGACCGGCCCGCCGACCACCCGTTCACCGGCCGGGACGCCTACGGGGCCTTCGCCTACGTCAAGTTGCGGCCCGGAGCGTCGAGCGTCGGCTTCACCGTGGTCGACAAGGACGGCACCAAGGACGTCTCCGCCGACCGCACGATCGACGTCACCAGGACCGGCGAGATCTGGATCGAACAGGGCAAGGAGGCCGTCCGCACGGAACGGCCCGAGTACCCGGCGCAGGACAAGACCAAGGCCGTCCTGCACTACCAGCGGGCCGACGGCGACTACGACGGCTGGGGCCTGCACGTCTGGACCGGCGCCGCGAACCCCACCGACTGGTCCAACCCGCTGAAGCCGGTGCGGACCGACAGCTACGGCGCGGTCTTCGAGGTACCGCTCGACGAGGGGGCCACCAGCCTCGGTTACATCCTCCACAAGGGCGACGAGAAGGACCTGCCCACCGACCGGTCGCTCGACCTCACGACCGACGGTCACGAGGCGTGGCTTCTGAGCGGCCAGGAGAAGTACCTGCTCCCGCAGCCGGCCGGCTCCGCCGCCGCGCTCGACCCGACCACCTCCAAGGCCGTCTGGATCGACCGGAACACGGTCGCCTGGAACGGCCCGGACGCGGCGGCCTCCACCCAGTTGCTGTACTCCCGCGACGGTTCGATCGAGGTGAAGGGCGGCACGCTGACCGGGGACGCCAAGTGGCTGAGGCTCTCCAGGAGCGCCCTCACCGACAGCCAGAAGGCCGCGTTCCCGCACCTGAAGGACTACACCGCCTGGTCCGTCGACCCCCGCGACCGCGACCGGGTGCGCGCGGCCCTCGGGGGCCAGCTCGTCGCCTCCGGGCGGGCCGCGAACGGCGCGGTGCTGGCGGCGACCGGCGTCCAGATCGCGGGCGCACTCGACGACCTGTACGCGGGGGCGACGAAGGCGGAGCTGGGCCCGGCCTTCCACAACGGGCGTCCCACCCTGTCCCTCTGGGCGCCGACCGCCCAGTCGGTGAAGCTGGAACTCGACGGCTCCACCGTCGCCATGAAGCGTGACGCCGCCACCGGCGTCTGGTCCGTCACCGGCCCCAAGTCCTGGAAGAACAAGGCCTACCGGTACGTCGTGACGGTCTGGGCGCCCAGCGTCCGCGAGGTCGTCACCAACAAGGTCACCGACCCCTACTCGGTCGCCCTCACCGCGAACTCCGAGCGCAGCCTCCTCGTCGACCTCGACGACAGGTCCCTCGCCCCCCGCGGCTGGTCCTCGCTCGCCAAGCCCGAGGCCGTTCCCCTCAAGGACGCCCAGATCCAGGAACTCCACATCCGGGACTTCTCGGTGGCGGACAAGACCGTGCCCGCGAAGGACCAGGGCACCTACCTCGCCTTCACCGACCAGGACAGCGACGGCTCGAAGCACCTGCGGGCACTGGCCGAGGCCGGGACGTCCCACGTCCATCTCCTGCCGGCCTTCGACATCGTCACGATCCCCGAGAAGAGGTCCGACCAGGCGGGCGTCGACTGCGACCTCGCCTCCTACGCGGCCGACTCGGACCGGCAGCAGGCCTGCGTCGCCGCCGTCGCCGCGAAGGACGCCTACAACTGGGGCTACGACCCCTACCACTACACGGTCCCCGAGGGCTCGTACGCTACGGACCCCGACGGCAGCGGCCGTACCGTCGAGTTCCGCAGGATGGTCAAGTCGCTGAACGAGGACGGCCTGAGGGTCGTCATGGACGTCGTCTACAACCACACGGCGTCGAGCGGCCAGGCGGACACCAGCGTCCTCGACAAGATCGTGCCCGGCTACTACCAGCGGCTCCTCGCCGACGGCTCGGTCGCCACCAGCACCTGTTGCGCGGGCACCGCCACCGAGAACGCCATGATGGGCAAACTGGTCGTCGACTCGATCGTCACCTGGGCCAAGGAGTACAAGGTCGACGGCTTCCGCTTCGACCTCATGGGCCACCACCCGAAGGCCAACATCCTGGCCGTCAGGAAGGCCCTGGACGCGCTGACCCCCAAGAAGGACGGCGTCGACGGCAGGAAGATCATCCTGTACGGCGAGGGCTGGAACTTCGGCGAGGTCGCCGACGACGCCCGCTTCGTGCAGGCCACCCAGCGGAACATGGCCGGAACAGGGGTGGCGACCTTCTCCGACCGGGCCCGCGACGCCGTGCGCGGCGGCGGCCCCTTCGACGAGGACCCGGGCGTCCAGGGCTTCGCGTCCGGCCTGTACACCGACCCCAACACCTCCACCGACAACGGCACGTCGGCCGAGCAGAAGGCCCGGCTCCTGCACTACCAGGACCTCATCAAGGTGGGCCTCTCCGGCAACCTCGCCGCCTACCGGTTCACCGACACCGACGGCAAGGAGGTCACCGGCGCCCAGGTCGACTACAACGGCGCCCCCGCCGGCTACGCGGACGCCCCGGGAGACGCCCTCGCGTACGCCGACGCCCACGACAACGAGACCCTGTTCGACGCACTCGCCTTCAAACTGCCCGCGGGCACGTCCGCCGCCGACCGGGCCCGGATGCAGGTCCTCGCGATGGCCACGGCCACCCTCTCGCAGGGCCCCGCCCTCTCCCAGGCGGGCTCCGACCTGCTGCGTTCCAAGTCTTTGGACCGCAACTCCTACGACAGCGGCGACTGGTTCAACGCCGTCCACTGGGACTGCCGGGACGGCAACGGCTTCGGACGCGGACTGCCGACGGCCGTCGACAACGCGTCCAAGTGGCCCTACGCCAAACCCCTGTTGGGGGCTGTCAGTGTCGGCTGCCCGCAGATCGAGGGTGCCTCGGCCGCGTACCGGGACCTGCTGACCATCCGCACCACCGAGCGGGACTTCTCCCTCGGCACGGCCGGCCAGGTGCAGTCGGCGCTCTCCTTCCCGCTGTCCGGGAAGGACGAGACACCCGGCGTGATCACCATGGAACTCGGTGATCTGGTCGTGGTGTTCAACGCGACACCGGACACCAGGGAACAGCGGATCGGAGCCCTCGCCGGGAGCGGCTACCGCCTGCACCCGGTCCAGGCGTCGGGCGCGGACGGGACCGTGAAGTCGTCGTCCTATGAACGGGATTCGGGCACGTTCACCGTTCCGGGGCGGACCGTCGCGGTATTCTCCCCGAATTCCTGACAAGGGCATTACCTTGGTGGGGCAGGCCCCGAACCCCGGTCTGCTCCACCGGCGGGTCATAGGGCTGGCATATGGACGTCAACGGCAAGCGGACCGGCATCACCGTGCTGGTCGTGGACGACGCGGCGGACAGCAGGTACGCCCTGGCCGCTGTACTCAGCCGCGCCGGCCACCAGGTCCTCACGGCCGGCTCCGGCCAGGAGGCGCTCGCCGAGACCGACGCGCGGCTGCTCAAGGGGAACCTGCCCCACGTGGCACTGATCGACGTGCACCTGCCGGACATGAGCGGCTTCGAACTGTGCCGCCGGCTCAAGGAACGGCCGCGCATGGCCGGCCTGTCCGTCGTGCACTGCTCGGCCCTCGCCGCGATCCCCGGCGACCGCTGCCAGGCACTGGCCGAGGGCGCCGAGGCGTATCTGACCCTGCCCGCCGAACCCGTGGAGATCGAGGCGGCGGTCCGGGCCGCGGCGCGCTCCGCCCGGCTGCGCGCCGACGACCAGGCGCTGGTACGGCGGCTGACGCTGCTCTCGAAGACGATCGTCACCATCCAGTCCGCGCGCACCCTCCAGGAACTCGTCGACGCCGCCGCCGACGGCACCGCCCGGCTCACCGGCTCACCCGCCGCCGTCTTCGTCCTCGACCAGAACGACGAGCTGTACTGCGGCCTCTCCCAGGAGCGCACCTCGGTCGCGCTGCCGGACGAGGGCGCCCACCGGACCGTGGCCGGACTGCTGCGCCGGCTCACCCGCGGACAGGCCGGGGTGCAGATCACCACCGTGCCCGCGCCGCTGTGGCCCACCGGGTTCTTCCGCCCCGGAGTGCAGCACGACGCCCGACTGGCCCTGGTCCTCACCCAGGACGGCAGCGCCCCGGTGTGCCTGGGCGCCCCCACCCGCGCGCTGCGCCGGATGGGCCCCGAGGCCGAAGCCCTGCTGGCCCAGCTCGCCGAGGCCACCGCGCTCGCCGCCCAACCCCTGCTCATGTACCAGGTCGAGCGGCATGTCGCGCTCACCCTCCAGCACAGCTTCCTGCCCCAGCCGCACCGGCTGCCCGAGCTGCCCGGCGTCGACGTCGTGGTCCGCTATGTGCCGGCCTCCCGGCAGACCGAGATCGGCGGCGACTTCTACGCCGCGCTGCGCACCCCCGACGGTGTGCTCACCGCCGTCGGCGACGTCGTCGGGCACTCGCTGGAGGCGGCCACCGTGATGGTCGAGATCCGGCACGCGCTGCGCGCCTACTGCGTCGACGAGAGCGACCCGGCCGTCCTCGCCGAACGCCTCGACCGGATGCTCCAGCACTACCACGTCGACGTCACGGCCACGGTCTGCCTGATCCTGCTCGACCCCGCCACCGGCCGCATCCGCATCGCCAACGCCGGGCACATCCCGCCGCTGCTCATCCGGGACACCGGCAGCGCCGACTACGCCAAGGCCGCCGGCCCGCTGCTCGGCCTCGGCCTGCCGCACCCCCCGCCCACCGAGCTGTTCCTCGAACCCGCCGACCGGCTCCTCGTGGTCACCGACGGCCTCATCGAGACCCGCGGCACCGACCTCGCGGTCTCCATGGAGCAGCTGCGCGCCGCCGCCACCGGCGCCCTGCCGGGCCTGGACGCCCTGTGCGACACCCTGCTGGCCTCCTTCGGCCACGACCGTGAGGACGACATCGCGATGCTGGCGCTGCAACTGAAGAACTAAGGTGGCCCCTGTTGCCCAGAACGGGCTGGAACAGGAGTGCCCACCCATGCCGCAGATCACCGTCGACTACTCCGCCGAACTGGAGACCGCCTTCGACCGGCCCGGCTTCGCCAAGGCCCTGCACTCGGCGACGATCGAGATCGCGGCGGCCAAGGCCGAGGCGTGCAAGACGCAGTTCCGCCGCAGCGATTACACGCTGGTCGGCTTCGAGGAGGGCCACGGGGTCGTCCACGTCACGATCGGCCTGCTGGCCGGACGCACCGCCGAGGTCAAGGCCCAACTGACCGAGACTGTGGTGGAGTTGCTGCACCAGCACATTGAGGACGACGGCCGGGGTCCCCTGCACACCACCGCCGAGATCCGCGACCTGGACCCCTCCTACCGCAAGCTGGAACGCCTCTAGGAGCCGTCGGCTCCGGCTCGGCGGCCGGTCAGGCCGGTGAGGCGAGCGCGATCAGTTTGACGACCAGGTCGGTGAACGGACCCTCGGCCGGCTCGTCCCGGAGGGTGTGCCGCATCAGCGTGGCCATCTCCTCGTCCTGCGCGGCACTGACGGCGGCCAGCGCGGCGAAGTCGTTCACGAGCTGCAACTCCAGCTCGCCGCGCGGGATGCGCCGGCCGTCCAGCCAGATCAGCGCGGTCGACTCGGCGAGCGAGATCCAGGAACGGATGACCAGTTCCAGCCGCGCGGGCGGGTTCTCCACCCGCAGATGCGACAGGATCTGCTCGTACGCGGCCTGCCGTACGGAGTCGACGAGCGCGTTGGTCGCGGACGAGCCGACGGCCGGGCCGCCCCGCATCAAGGCCGAGAAACCGGGCCCGTGGTCGTCGACGAAGTCGAAGAACCGGCGCATCACCCGCAGCAGCCGGCCCCCGAGCGGACCCTCCCGCGGCTCCACGAACCGGCTCGCCAGATCCTCCGAGGCACGCTTCAACGCGGCCTCGTACAGGCTGAGTTTGCCGGGGAAGTAGTGGTAGACCAGGGGGCGCGAGATGCCGGCGGCGGAGGCTATCTCGTCGATGGAGACCTCGTCGGGCGAGCGCCGGCTGAACAGGTCGAGGGCGACGCCGATCAGCTGCTGCCGCCGCTCCTCGACACCCATTCTGCGGCGCACCCCGGTAGTCATACGAACACCTTACCGATCGGATCCGGCCTCGAACGGACGGGACCTGCCGGTGGTGTTCACATATCCAGCACGAGACGTGCACTCCGGGACCGGGATACACAGATCAGCATCGAGTCGGCCCGCTCCGCATCGGTCAGCAGCTCGTCCCGGTGCTCCACCTCGCCCTCCAGCACCCGCTGTTGGCACGTCCCGCAGAACCCCTGTTCGCAGGAGTACACCACCCCCGGCATCTCGGCACGCACCGCGGACAGCACCGTCGCATCCGCCGCCACCGTCAATGTCCGCCCACTGCGCCGGAGTTCGACCTCGAAGGCGCCGCCGCTCCCCGAGGCGCGGGGCGCGAACCGCTCCAGATGCAGCGCGGCCCCTTCCGGGAGCCGTTCCTCGACGGCCGCCAGCAGCCCCTCCGGACCGCAGCAGTAGACCGCGGCTCCCTCGGGAAGACCCGCCAACACCGCGTCCGGATCGGGCCGTCCGTCCTCGTCCTCGGCGACCACGGTGACCCGGTCCCCGCCCAGCTCCTCGACCTCCGCCAGGAACGGCATCGAGGCCCGTGTCCGCCCGCAGTACAGCAACCGCCACGCGGCGCCCTCGGGCAGCGCCCGCA
This sequence comes from Streptomyces sp. NPDC032822, assembly GCF_055578825.1. Lineage (NCBI taxonomy): Bacteria > Bacillati > Actinomycetota > Actinomycetes > Kitasatosporales > Streptomycetaceae > Streptomyces > Streptomyces sp. NPDC032822. The sequence continues at coordinate 1,167,531 of NZ_JBVIOL010000001.1, forward strand.
GCATCGGCAACAGGGGCGTGATCCCGATGCCGCCCGCGACGAAGACGTACGCGGAGGCCGCCACCAGCGGGAAACGGTTCCGCGGCCCGCGCACCTCCAACTCCACGCCCACACCCAGCCGTTCGTGCACCTCCCGGGAGCCGCCCCGCCCGTCCGCGACCAGCCGGGTGGCGACGGTGTACGAGGAGGTGTCCGCCGGGTCGCCGCACAGCGAGTACTGCCGCACCAGCCCCGACGGCAGCACCAGATCGAGATGCGCCCCCGGCTCCCAACGCGGCAGACCCACGCCGTCCAGGCGCAGTTGCACTACCCCTTCGGCGACCGTCTCGCAGGAGGCCACCGTGACGCGCAGCGCCCTGGACCGGGGCCGCCCGGACACCGGCTCCGCAAGGGCGGGCAGCGGCCACAGCGGCGCGAGCCGGATCCGGCGGCGCACGGCCCGCCGGCCGAGCAGCGCGGCGCCCGCGACGACGGCGAGGGTCAGTGGCCTCGGCATCACGCGCCGCCCTTCCGCTCGGCCGCGTCGGCGGCCGTCGCGGCGGGGGAGGAGGCCAGATAGGCGACGGCCTGAGCGGTCGAGCCCTCCTGCGAGGGGTGGTAGGCGCGGCTCAGATAGCGGGGTATGGACCGCAGGGTCGCTCCGGTCGAGGGGAGTACGCCCTGGCGGCCGCGTACGTGGAAGTCGCGGAAACCGGCGCGGCCGTCGACGAGGGTCGGGTCGTTCGCCATGAAGAACCGCGCCCCGCGCTGCCACAGGAACACCAGCGCCGCGAAGGCCGTGGCCCAGGTGCGCACCCGTCGCCGGTAGCTGCCGTCGAGATGGGTGAACAGGTCGAAGGCGACGGACCGGTGCTCGACCTCCTCCGCCCCGTGCCAGCGCAGCAGGTCCAGCATCGTCGGGTCGGCGCCCCGCCGGTCCAGCTCCTCGGCGTTCAGGATCCAGTCGCCGAGGAACGCCGTGTAGTGCTCGATCGCGGCGATGAGCGCGACCCGCTCCTTCAGCCACCACCTGCGCGGCCGGCCCGGCGGCAGGGTCCGGTCGCCGAGCAGCTTCTCGAACAGCCAGTCCACCTGGGCGGTGTACGGCGTCGGGTCGAGGCCGAGCGCCTTGAGGTGGGGCAGCACCTCGTCGTGGGCCTGGGAGTGCATCGCCTCCTGCCCGATGAACCCGATGACGTCCTCGCGCAGTCGCTCGTCCCGGATGAGGGGCAGCACCTGCTTGTAGACGTGCACGAACCAGCGCTCGCCCGCGGGCAGCAGCAGGTGCAGCACATTGATGGTGTGCGTGGTGAACGGGTCTCCGGGCACCCAGTGCAGCGGAGTGCCGTCCCAGGAGAAGGAGACGTTCCGCGCCTTGAGGGGCACCCGGGGCTGCTTGTTGGACATGGCGTCAATGTACTGACCGGTAATCCCGAGGGGAACCCTCGTGCGGCGACTTGCTGACGCCAGTGTCAGCAAGTCGCCCGTCGAGGCCACCCGAACCGGGTCGATCCCGTCCGACCCCGCTCGGCTCGACCCGGCTCGGTCTAGCGCAGGCCGTTGATCGCCCGCCCGCTCTTCAAGTTCCCCTTCAGACCGGCCTGAGCGCCCTGCTTCGTCCGCACCGCCAGCAGACGGCCCGACGCGGAGCCGCCGACGCCGCCCGTCGCCGTGATCGACGCCGTGTCCCGGCTGCCCGCCGCCAGCAGGTACCAGGAGTCGGCCGCCGACTTCCACAGCACCCCGGCCAGCACATGCGGGTCACGCGGACCGCAGGCCGGCACGTTCTCGGCCTTCGCCGCGACCGCCCCGTAAGCCCCGCCCGGCGTGTGGAACTGCGCCAGCACACGCGTCCCGTCGCCCCGCCAGGTCTCGGCGCGGGTGCACACCCAGGTCGCCGACCCGCCCGCGTCGGGCAGCGGCTGGGTGGCGTACGCCCAGGCGTTCACGGACCGCACGCCCTGGGAACGCACCGCCGACAGGGAGCAGGCGAAGGGAGCCCAGGCGCGCAGCCCCGCCGCGCCGGACACCTCGCGCTCCGAGCCCGGGCGGCCGGTGGTGAGGCGGGCCGGGACCAGTTCACCGAGATCGGTGGCCAGGCGGGTGCCGGAGCCGTCCGTCAGCTGGAGCACGTTCCACGAGCTGCAGGCACCGGTCTGCTGGACCGGGCCGGCCAGCGGTGAGGTGACCCCGTCGGTCAGGGTGAGGTCCATCGCCCCGGAGCCCGGCTTCATCAGGTCCCGCTCGGCCGCCCCCCGCACCCACGGGGCCGTCAGATAGCGCACGTTGCCGTCGGCCCGGCCCAGCACCACCGCGCTCGACTCGGCGCCGCCCGCGCCGTCCACCCGCGCGAAGTCGAGGGCGGCGCCCTTCGTGCTGTCCTTCGGCTCGGCATAGCGGGCGATGCGCAGTCCGTCGTAGAGGATCACCACGCGCGCGTTGTCGACGCTCCCTGCGTACAGCAGCTGCGGCGGGCCGGCCGGGCCGCCCGAGGGGGTGCCCGGGGTCGCGGAGACCTGGACGGTCTCGCCGGGACGGGCCCAGACGGCCAGGGCGCGCCGCAGCAGCGCACTGTCGTCGGTCAGGTCGCCGCGGGCCGGCCAGACGGAGAAGTCGGTGCGCGCGGAGGACTCCCACGCGGTGGCCGGCGCACGGGTCAGCCGCGCCGGGTCCAGGGCTGCCTGGGCGGCCGGGTTCTGCGCGTACGCGGGGGCGGCGGCACCGTCGGGCGCCCAGCCGTCGCCGGGCAGGCCGAGCAGCGCCCCGCACACCGCGACGGCCGCCGCGGCGGCGAGCGCGGCCTTCAGATGCTGGCGGCGCCGCATCAGGTCGGTGGGCCGGGCCTGCAGCGAGCAGGCGTCGAACTCGGGGGAGTCGAGCAGCGCGTACTGCGCGGGGACCTCGTCGGCCTCGGCCAGCGCGGCGTCCACGTCGTCGACGCCCGCGGCCGTCAGCACCTCCCGTACGTCGCCGTCCGGGAGCTTCTCCAGGCCGCGCAGCACATAGCCGGCCCGGGCCGGTCCGGACAGCGCGGACAGCCGCTGGTCCAGCGCGAGTTCGTCGGCGCCCCCCGAGCGCGGGAACAGCCGCAGACCCCACACCTGGGGCAGCAGCGGCGGCAGCTGGGACCGCCTGGGCCACGCCCTGAACGTCAGCGGCAGGCCCGCCCGCAATGCCGTGCGCAGCACCTGGAGCCGGACGAAGGCATAGCCCGGGTCGCCCTCACGGCCGGTCGACTGGGCCGGGATCACCGGGGCGGACGCCCGCCCCCGCGGCAGGGCGCGCTGGGTGAGCGCGTGCGCGGTCAGGACCCGCCGGTTGCGGCCGAGACCCGGTGGCAGCACCAGATAGGCGAGCCGGACGAGCCGGGGATAGTGCTCGACGAGCGCCGCCTCGGCCTGCTCCACGTCGACGACCGGGTCGTGCGACGAGGAGGCGGCGGAGCCGGAGGCGGGTGCGGGGCGCGGGGCGACATCCTGTGACTGCACGTTCAGCAGAACGAGCGAATCGGTGGTTGGTCACCGCCACCCGGGTGAATCAACTCTCCGGTGCGGCTACGGGGTTTCCGAGAGAGCCCGCGCGTAGTTGGCCATCGACCGCTGGTAGCGGGGCAGATGCGGGGCGAGGGCCTCCAGGACCAGGGCGAGACCCTCCCGGTCGCGCCCGAGACTGGACAGGCACAGGGCGAGACATCCCCGTACGGCGTCGTCCAATTCGTCCGACGGGCCGTCCAGTTCGGGTGTCAGCAGCTTGACGCCCTCCTCGGCCAGGCCGAGGTTGCGCAGCGAACTGGAGAGCTGGATCTTGGCGCGCCGCCCCTTGTACCCGTCGAGCCCGCGCGCGAGCGCCTCGCGGTACAGCGGCACCGCCCGGTCCGAGTGACCCGTCGAGTCCCAGGCGCAGGCCTGCTCGAAGGGGCCGAGCGGGCTGTCCGCCGGAAGCTCGGCGACCAGGGCGTCGACCACCGCGCGGAAGTCGGCCGCGCGCTCCTCCGGATAGTCGTCGAAGGTCGCCCAGGCGGCGGTCACGCGATCTTCCCAGTTCCGGTTCACCGGGACACCCTTGCACAGCGGTACGGGTGTGTGCAGAGGATGGCTTTGAGCGTCGAGCGGCCCGCAGCCGTATGGAACCCAAGCAGGTGCTGCTCGACGCCCCGACCGGAGGAACGAATGAAGCTGACCCGACCGACGCTCGCGCTCAGCGGCGCGGCGCTGCTGCTGGCGCTGGCAGGCTGCGGATCCGGCGACGAGCAGGCCGCCGTACCCGAGACGGCCACCGGCAGCCTGGAGCACATCGCCGCCGAAGCGAAGTGCGAGCCGGACATGCAGACGGACGCGGACACGATCCGGCAGGCCCTGTGCAAGAAGGGCACCGAGAAGTACGTCCTCGCCACCTTCGCCACCGACCGCGGCCAGCGTGAGTGGCTGAACGGTGCCAAGGACTACGGCGGCTACTACCTGGTCGGCCGCAAGTGGGTCGCCGTCGGCGAGGAGAAGACGGTCACCGCGCTGCGGACCACACTCGGCGGGACCATGGAGGAAGGGTCGGCCCACATGAACCACCACGGTGGCGGGGCCACGGCGAGCACGCCCTCCGGCGACGACGGCTGACCACGAGGGAATCCCGCGAGGGGCTCCGCGAGGAACCCGGGGCAGACGGAGGAAGCCGGCGGTGGGATTTCCCACCGCCGGCTTCCTGCTGCGTCAGAACGACCGCGTCAGAACTTCTGTGCCAGGGCTACTGGCAGTTCTGGCCGCTGTTGATGCAGTCGACCACCTGGTTCATCGTGTTCCCGTCGAAGAAGTTGATGAAGTCGTTGTGGTCGGTGATCGCCTTGTGCAGCTGGTCCGGGAAGGAGTCCACCGCGAAGGCGTTCTGGACCTGCCCGTTCTGGATCTGCGGGGCCTGGACGTCGTAGACGAGGCGGACCTGCAGCTGGGGGATGGCCTGGAAGTTGTTGGCGCAGGTACCGTCCCCCTGCACGAAGGCCACGTGCGTGCGGTGGTTGGCGCTGTCGATGTTCTGTCCGTCCCAGCAGCTCTGGAAGTTGGACGTCCGCACCACGGAGCTGCCCTCGGGGCAGATCGGGAGCTTGTCGTGCAGCTGGACCTTGTCCTCGAAGCCGGTGCAGCTCCAGTTGGCGTTGGCGTTGGCGTTGCCGTTGACGAAGGCCTTGGCGTCACCGGTGATGATGCGCAGGGCCGTCGGCATCGCGACGACATCGCTCGTCTTGTTGCCGACGAACTTCAGCTGAGCCTCGCTGGCCTGGACGATCGTGCCGACGTTGCTGTCCTGACCGCCACCGGGGGCGTTGGCGTCGATGTCGTTCTGACCGTCCTGCACACGCAGCACCGGCCAGAAGTACGACGACTTGTCACCCTGGTTCTCGCAGGTGGTGTCGCCGTTCGCCAGGTCCTGGTCGCTCGCGAAAGCGTTGTTGGCCTGGTTACCGACGTAGTCGTGCTGGTGCTGCGCACCGTTGCTGACACCGGGAGCGACGATCACGTTGTCCGAGTTGCGGTTCTCGTTCTCGTTGGTGCCACAGCTCGTGGTGAAGCTGCCGGTCGAACCGCTGTCCCCGTTCGCGGGGAGCCCGTTCGCACCGACGCCCAGCTGCGCGTTGCCCTGGACCTGGGTGATGTCCACGAAGTCGTTCGCCGACGGGCCGTTGCCGGCCTGACCGCCGTTGCCCTGGTCCTGACCCTGGTCCTGGCCGTTGTCCTGGCCCTGGTCCTGACCGCCGTTGTTCTGGTCCTGGCCACCGTTGTTGTTCTGGCCCTGACCGTTGTCGCCCTGACCGTTGTCGCCCTGGCCGTTGCCCGCGTTGGTGTCCGGCTGCTCGGCCGGCACCCCCTGGCACTGGGCGAGCTGGTCCAGGCCCTGGTTGCCCTTACCCCCGGCGCGCTTGATGTTGATGTTGATCCGGTCGAGAGTGGCCACCCGCTTGGACTTCAGCGGGCCGAGGATGGCGTTGTCGACGTAGCCGGCGTCCCCCGCCTGGGCCTGACGCGTACTCGCGAGACGCGTATAGGCATCCGTGACCTGCCTGTCGAGCAGTGCCAGCTCCTTGGCGACACCCTGGCGCGCGCCCTTCGGCACGCTCGTCAGCTTCTGGCCGACGTCCGGGCAGTTGATCGTGGCGACCTGCGCGGCACTGGCCTTGGTCTGGTTCTGCGACGAGTTGGACTCGTGCGCCGAAGCGTAGAAGTTCGCCCAGATCAGCCCGCCCCCACCGAGCGCTAGGGCCGCCGACGCGGCTATGGCCTTGGTAGCCATCGACGAGCGGCGTTTACGTGTGTTGCGTCCCATGGAACTCCTCTGACTTCCTTTTCCGGGCCATCGAGGCGCCCGACAGGAGTAAAGCGGCTCCCACCAATACGGAAGCAGTCCCACGAGTGTTCAGCCGTCTCAGAAACTCATGAGAGGTCTCTACGACAATTCGGTTTCAACTGCACAGGAAATACCTGGAGTTGCCGAACCCTCACTACAGGTGTCCGGACCGGGTGCGGATTTCAGCGGCCCTGGTCGAGATAGGCGAGAACCGCCAGGACGCGACGGTTGTCGTCGTCCGACACCTCCAGGCCCAGTTTGGCGAAGATGTTGGCGGTGTGCTTGGCGATCGCCCGTTCCGTGACCACCAGCTTGGCGGCGATGGCCGCGTTGGTACGGCCCTGCGCCATCAGCTCCAGCACCTCCCGCTCCCGGGGCGTGAGCCGGGCCAGCGGCTGGTCGGCGGCCCGCCGGGACAGCAGCTGCTGGATCACCTGCGGGTCCATCGCCGTACCGCCCGCCGCGACCCGCCGCACGGCGTCCACGAACTGTTCCGCGTCGAACACCCGGTCCTTGAGCAGATAGCCGACCCCGCCGCTGCCGTCGGCGAGCAGCTCACGCGCGTACAGCTGCTCCACGTGCTGCGACAGGACGAGCACCGGCAGGCCGGGTCTGTCCCGGCGGGCGTTCAGCGCGCACTGCAGGCCCTCGTCGGTGTGCGTCGGCGGCAGCCGTACGTCGACCACCGCGATGTCCGGGGTCAGTTCGGCCAGCGCCGCGGCGAGCTCCGGGCCGCTCTCGACGGCCGCGGCGATCTCGAAGTCGTAGGCCTCCAGAAGCCGGACGAGTCCGTCGCGCAGCAGGAACAGGTCTTCGGCTAGGACAACGCGCAAGGGATCTCCATGGTGACCATGGTGGGACCGCCCGCGGGGCTGCTGACGGCCAGGACACCGTCGAATGTACCGAGGCGCCGCTCCACGCCGGCGAGTCCGGACCCGGCGCCGATCACCGCGCCGCCCCGGCCGTTGTCGGTGACCGAGATCCGCAGCATCTCCCGGGCGTGATGCAGGTCGATCCAGATCCGGTCGGCGTCCGCGTGCTTGACCGTGTTGGTGAGGATCTCACTGACCGCGAAGTACGCCGCCGACTCCACGGGCGCCTCCACCCGGCCCGGCAGGTCCACCGCCACCTCGGTGGCGACGGGCAGCCGCAGCGCCAACGCCCGTACCGCGTCCCCGAGTCCGCGCTCCGCGAGCACCGGCGGGTGGATCCCGCGCACCAGGTCGCGCAGTTCGCCAAGGGCGTCCACGGACGACTGGCGGGCCTGCGCGAGCAGCCTCCTGGCCTGCTCGGGGTCCTTGTCGAGGAGCATCTCGATGGTGCCGAGGTCCATACCCATCGCGACCAGCCGGGCCTGCGCGCCGTCGTGCAGATCCCGCTCGATGCGCCGCAGTTCGGCCGCGGAGCTGTCGACGGCGTCGCGCCGGGTCTCGGTCAGCACCCGCACCCGCTCGGCCAGTTCGCCCTGCCCCGCGGTCAGCACGGCCCGGGTCAGCCGGAAGTGGCCCTCCAGCAGCCGCGGGGTGAGGAAGTGCGCGAAGAACAGGAGGACGAGGCCCAGGGCGGCGGCGCCGAACGCGGAGGCCTGCCCGGTCACCGGCACGAACCCGTACCAGTACCCGTCGGGGAAGACCCGCCACAGGCCGGCCGCCAGCGCGAACCCCTCCAGCGGGTAGAGCAGCAGCGCGGCCGGCAACAGCGCGGTGACGAACCCGGCCGTCATGTCCACGGGCAGCCACCGCAGATCACGCCAGGTCGCCGGATCGCCCAGCATCCCGAAGGTGCGCCCCCACGGATTGGCGTCCTTGGGGATCGGCCGGTACGCCGACGGGATCCGCACCCCGCACCACTGTGCCGCGAGCACCCGCCGCCAGTCGGCGAAGGCCCGCACGCCGGTCAGCACCCAGGGGGTCGTGACGATCCCGACCCCGATCGGGATCAGCGCGAGGGACACCGCGGTGAGGACGAAGCAGAGCACCGCCCCGGGCAGCACCACCAGCGCCAGCCCCAGCGCCCGTACCGCCGCGCGTCCCACGCCCCGCATCCTCGTACGGCCATCGCCGTTCGTCGTCTCCATGGTCATGGCGTCAGTCTGGCCGAGGGGGCGGCGCCGGTCACTGGGGCTGGGCGGCCGGTCAGGGGGTGGTGCTGGATACACCCCCGCCCGCCGCGAGGACCTTCGCCTCCAGCTCCGGGTCCAGACCCACCGGCGGCCGGTCCGGGCGCCGCGGCGCGACTTGGCCAAGGCTCCGCAGCCAGGTCCAGGTGTCGGCGACGGTCTCGGCGACCGGGCGGCAGCGCAGACCGGACCCGAGGGCCCGGGTGACGTCCGCGCGGTGCACGCTCGCGTGCTCCTCGCTGCCCGGCGGCATCCACACCGGCAGCTGCAGCCAGGGCTCGATGCCCGCGTCGAGGATCACCTCCGGCGCGGTCCAGCGCAGCTCGGCCGCCCCGCCGGTCGCCTCCGCACAGGCGTCGAGCAGGGTCCCCATGGTGGCGTGCCCCGAGGGCCCGAGGAGGTTGTACGGCCCGCTCGCCTCCCCCTCCACCGCGTCGAGGATCCATTCCGCGAGATCGCGGACGTCGACGTACTGGACGGGAAGGTCGCGCGGACCGGGTGCGAGGACCGGGCCGCCGCGGGCGACCCGGTTCAGCCACCAGGGGAGCCGGCCGACGTTCTCGTACGGGCCGAGGATCAGCCCGGCCCGCACGAGCAGGGAACGCTCCGCGCCGAAGGCCCCGACGGCGGCCAGCTCGCCGCCCCGCTTGTCCCGGGCGTAGTCGGTCTGCCCGGCGTCGGGCGCGGCCCCCTCGACCAGGGGCGCGTCCTCGGTGTACCCGGCGCCCCGCGGCCAGGCGTACACCGAGCAGCTCGACACGTACACATAGCGGTCGGCGCGGTCCCGCAGCAGCCGCGCCGACGCGTGCACCGCCCGGGGCGCGGCCGACCAGGTGTCGACGACCGCGTCCCAGTGGCCGTCCGCCTCGGACAGCGCGGCGAGCCCGTCGGGTGTGGTGCGGTCACCGTGCAGCGACCGCACACCGGCCGGGGGCGCGTGCCGTCCCCGGTGGAAGACGGTCACCTCCCAGCCGCGCCCGAGGGCCGCCTCGACGACGGCCCGGCCCGCGAACTCCGTACCACCCAGCACCAGAAGTCTCATGCGGGTGACTGTGCCCGGATCGGACGCGGGAGGGAACCCGGATCTGCCGTCGGCAGAGCGGACTCAGCGCCCGGTCGGCGGCGCGTACTTGTAGCCGACCCGGCGCACCGTCTGGATCGCCTGCCGGTGCTGGGCACCGAGCTTGCGGCGCAGCCGGGCGATGTGGACGTCGACCGTGCGACCGTCGCCGACATGGCCGTAGCCCCACACCGTGGTGACCAGCTGGTCGCGGGTGTGCACCCGGTGCGGGTGGGTGACCAGATGGGCGAGCAGCTCGAACTCCAGGTAGGTGAGGTCGAGTTCCTGCCCGTTCACCTCGGCCGTGCGCTGCACGGTGTCGATGCGGACCAGCGCGTCGCCGGTGTCGACGACGGCGCCCGGCCGGACGGCCTCCGGCGCCTGGGGCACCGCCACCGGCAGGAAGGGCGGCTGCTGGTCGGCCGGGACGAGCACCAGGTAGCCGACCATCGGCGGCTGGCCCGGCAGGGTGGGCAGGGTGTGCTGCGGGGCGGGCAGCCAGGTGGCACCCGGCGGCAGGAAGTCCGCCGGCTCGATCACCTCGTCCCGGTCGACGGCGCGCAGCCGGTGACGCGGGGAGACGCTCGCCGACGCGGCGGAGGGGGCGGGGAGAGGGGCGGTGGAGAGAGAACGAGTGGTCGCCATGAGAAGTCAGCTCTTTCGCGCGAGAGATTCGTCAGGAAGGTCGACGGCCGAGTTCGTGGTCGGGCTCGTCGAGAGGACCTACGTCGTTTCGCGCTGGCCGAAGGCCGGGGGTGTACGGCGTTAGAGGGCCGGCGCGTTCATCGCGCGGCAACACACCCGGTCGAAGTCATGGTGCTGACGGGAAGGCCAGAACGGCTCAAGGTCGTGGCGACCCGTCGCGGTGTGGTTCTGGAAGCTGGCCATGGGCCCATTGAAGCAGACACACGCCCGCAACAGGAGCCTCCTCTCACTGCTTGGACGCCACCCCGGCGTGAGACTGGTCTCTCCCGCCTCAGCCCACCAGGCGTTTGCGCCAGGTCAGGGGCGCGACGTCGATGGCCCGGTCCGGATCGCCGTCCCACTGTGCGGACAGCCCGGCCGCACCGAGGGCCGCGACGACCTGGTGTCCGACGGCCTTCGTGGTCTCCTCGGAGCCGTCGAAACCGCCGTAGTACAGCGAGAGTCCGTGTCCTTCCACCGCGCCGCGGGTGCACTGGTGGTGGAAGAAGACGAAGCCCCGCGCCCCCTTGAGGCCGTCCGCCTCCGCGCCGATCTCCGTCATGCCGCAGCCGCGGCAGCAGGCGAAGTTCTCGCGGGCGACGACACCCGCGCCCTCCAGGGCCGCGAAGGCCTGTTCCAGGCGGTCCGGGTCGGTCGGGGCGGTCCACGCCGTCTGCTCCTCGACGCGCTCCAGCCACAGCCGCTCCACGATCACACGGGCCTGCGCGGGGGACAGGGGCGGCTCGGGCGCGCTGTCCTGCACCAGGTACACCGTCTCCCGGACCAGTTCCGCGATACCCAGGTAACCGTCGGCGAGCATCTCGCGCACGTGTCCCTCGGCCCGCGCCGCGAGCTCCGGATCGGGTGCGGGCACCTCTTGCGGCGGCGCGAGCTCGTCGCGCCGCCAGGTGATCCCGGCGTCCCAGCCGCTCTCGCCGCGCGCCCAGCGGGCCATCACGCCGGCGACGAGATCCGGGTCCGTCACCTCGGTGATCCACAGGTACGGCACCGAACCCGTGCGGTGCTGGAACTCGTACACCCCGCCCCGCTCGTGGGCGACCTGGATGAAGACGCACGGCCGGTCCGGGATCCGCTGCACGACGAGGAAGTGGTCGCCCTCGCCGCCGACGCGGTGCACCAGCTCGCTGAGCCGCGCCGCCGAAATCCGGGTGTGCGTCTGCCTGTTCTCCGTCTCGACCTTGATCGCAAGGCCCCCGTCGATCTCCATGCCCCCACGATGGCACGTCCCACCGACAACGCCCGGCGCACGGTACGCACAAGGGGCGCCCGCCGAGATGGCGGGCGCCCCTTGTGGGAAGGCTGCGGGGATCAGACCTGGCCGGCCTTCTCCAGCGCGGAGCAGCAGGTGTCGACGATCAGGCGGGTCACCAGGTACGGGTCGACGTTGGCGTTCGGACGGCGGTCCTCGATGTAGCCCTTGCCGTCCTGCTCGACCTGCCACGGGATACGCACCGAGGCGCCACGGTTGGAGACACCGTAGGAGTACTCGTTCCACGGGGCGGTCTCGTGCAGACCCGTCAGACGGTCGTCGATGCCGGCGCCGTAGTGCTTGACGTGGTCGAGGGGCTTGGAGCCCTCACCGAGCGACTCGCACGCGGTGATGATCGCGTCGTAGCCCTCGCGCATCGCCTTGGTGGAGAAGTTGGTGTGCGCACCGGCGCCGTTCCAGTCGCCCTTCACCGGCTTCGGGTCCAGGGTCGCGGCGATGCCGAAGTCCTCGGCGGTGCGGTAGAGCAGCCAGCGGGCCACCCACAGGTGGTCGGAGACCTCCAGCGGGGAGACCGGGCCGACCTGGAACTCCCACTGGCCGGGCATGACCTCGGCGTTGATGCCGGAGATCGCGAGACCCGCCTTCAGGCAGTTGTCCAGGTGCGCCTCGACGACGTCACGGCCGAAGATCTCGTCCGCGCCGACACCGCAGTAGTAGCCGCCCTGGGGGGCCGGGAAGCCGCCCTTGGGGAAGCCGAGCGGGTAGCCGTCCTGGAAGAACGTGTACTCCTGCTCGATGCCGAAGATCGGCTCCTGGCCGGCGAACTTCTCGGCGACCTCGGTGAGCGCGGCGCGCGTGTTGGACTCGTGCGGCGTCAGGTCGATGTTGAGGACCTCGCACAGGACGAGGATGTCGTCGCCGCCGCGGATCGGGTCGGGGCAGGTGAAGACCGGCTTGAGGACACGGTCCGAGGAGTGGCCCTCGGCCTGGTTCGTGGAGGACCCGTCGAAGCCCCAGATACCCAGCTCGGCGCCCTTGGCGTCGTCCGCCAGGATCTTCGTCTTGGAACGGAGCTTGGCCGTCGGCTGGGTGCCGTCGATCCAGATGTACTCAGCCTTGAAGGTCACGAGCCACTTCCTTCGGGGGTGTGTCTAGACGCACTTGCGGGTGCAGCGGCGCTGCGGCACCGGGGCGCCGCTTTCCATGCCCGGCAGCCTGTCAACAGGCGATTTCCCGATCATTGCTCGAATGTGAACCCCGTGTTACCTGGTGGTGCTGTGTCGCGATTCATACCGTGAGGGCCCGTAGGGTGCGGAGCGCGCTGTGCGAAAAGGCCTCGGGGCTACGCCGGGACGGCTCGTATGCGATGGGGTTGGGGTACCGGGCCGGCCGGAGCCGGGAGCCCTGGACATGCCGGTCCCGCCACCCCTGGCCGGGGGCGGCGGGACCGGTGACACGTACGGTCAGGTGTCGTCCGGCCTCACCCCACCTTCTCGATCACGGCCCGGCGGATCAGGAACTTGCCGGGCTCCCGCACCTCTTCGAAGGCGGCGTTGTTGAGCAGGGCACAACTGCCGGAGACCGAGGTGACCTCCACCGTCGTGGACCTGCCGTTGTCCAGGTTGGTGACCTTCAGCTTCGTGCCGGCCGGGAACCGGTCGCTGGACGCGGCCGGGGCGCCGTCCTCGCCGGACAGCGTGACCGTCGAGCCGGTGCACACCTGCTCACCGGAGACGGCACCGTCACCGGCGCCCGCGGAGGGGGCCCGGGAGGGCTCCTCGGCCTGGGCGGGCGGCGCGGCCTGGGCGGGAGGTGCACTCTGCGCCGGCTGTGTCGCCTGGGAGTCCTGAGCCGACTCCCCGACGACGCACCCCGACGCCTCCTGCTGCACCTCGATCTGCGCGATGACGGCCTCGCGGTTGTCGATCCGGGCCTCGGACTGCGCGTCCGGGGCGGCCCGCTGGCCGTCGATGAACCGCTGGTTGTTGCCGAGCGCGGTGGCCAGGCCCTGGCAGACGGTCGACTCGGCGGCCGTCTGCGGGGACTGCGCGGCGTTCGAGGTGGACGCCATGACGAAGGCGCCGCCTCCCGCCACCGTCGCGGCGCTCACCAGCAGGGCGAGCTTCTTCTTCGTACCGAGCGTTCTCCTACGGGACATGCGCGGCTCCTGAAGGGATGGGGGAGCGTACGCCGCTATGTACGAGATACCGAACCGACGCCACTCAGAGGTGACAGGAGTCAAATGAAGTGGTGTGCGTCACACCGGAGTCGGCCCCGCCGGCCCTGTCGTCGGTCCTGCAGTCCATCCTGCAGACAGTCCTGTTGTCGGCCTCGCCGTCAGCCCATCGTGGTCTGCTCGTACGTCATCACCGTGTCGTGCGCGTACCGGAGCAACCCCTCGGTCTGGAGCGTGAGTTCGGCCTTCCCGGCCGTCGACCCGTCGCCCCACCGCCCGTCCGCGAACACCACCGAACGCCCGGTCGTCAGCCGCCGGAGCACTCCGGCCGAACCGGGAGGAACGGTCGCCAGCCCCGCCCCGGACGGCGGTTCGAGCGCGTCGACCTGGTAGGTCACCGGGTCCGTCGAGGCCTTCGCGAACACCGCGGAGGCGTCCTCGACGCGCCGGAAACTCAGCACGCTCACCGTCACCTGCGAGCGCCGCGCGGTGTCCGTGAACAGCGCCGCGGTCAACCGCGCGCACTCCTCGCCCTGTTCGAGCAGCGCGGCCAGCCCGGGGGAGGCACCGCGCGTGCAGTCGGTGGTGGTGGCGAGGTCGACACGGTGGAACCGGGAGCCGTCCCGCGACAGCACGTTCTGCTGCGGGAAGGCCTGCTCGGGCCGGATGACGGGCCGCGCGGACAGCGCGGACAGGGAGGGCGGAGGGGACAGGGAGGGCAGCCCGGTCGGAAGGCGGGAGGCGAAGGAGACGGTGACGGTCGGGGCGGGAGTGCCGGAACCGATGGCGGCCGACGCGGGAGGAGCGGGCGTCGCCGCCCTGCCGCCGTCACCGCCGCCGCCCGTGTACGTCACCGTGCCCACCGCGATCGCGGTCACGAGGACCACTCCCGTGCCGGCGGCGACCGCCCGCCGGGGTTGCCGCTCCCCGCGTGCGCGTTGCCGCTCGGCCGCCCGCGGGGCCTCGGGGGCGTGCGGGGCCGTGCCCAGATCGCCGAAGGTCATGGCGGCGGAGAGTAACAGCGAACGCCCCTCGAACTCCCGCCACTCGGGAAACAGTTGGCCGGACGGTCCTTATCGCGCCAACGCGTCCCGCACGGCCTCCTCGGTGCGGCCCACCACCGCCGTGCCGTCGTCCGCGGTGATGATCGGGCGCTGGATCAGCCTGGGATGCTCGGCGAGGGCGGAGATCCAGCGCTCGCGCGCGCTGTCGTCCCGCGGCCACTCCTTGAGGCCGATCTCCTTCGCGACGGCCTCCTGGGTGCGGGTGATGTCCCAGGGTTCGAGGCCGAGGCGGTCCAGTACGTCCCGGATCTCGTCCTTGCTCGGCACGTCCTCCAGATAGCGGCGCACGGTGTACTCCGCGCCCTCCGCGTCGAGCAGGGTGAGCGCGCCACGGCACTTCGAACAGGCCGGATTGATCCAGATCTCCATACGGCTCACGGTACGCGAAAACCCGTCTTGCACCTGTGTCACAGGACCCCCGAAAGCCCTTGTGGCCAGGGGCGATTGTCAGTGCCGGGCAGTAGAATAGAAGCAGTGTTCGAGGGTGTCGCCGGGGTGTCGAGATCCCCGGGGGGACACCCTGACCGCGACAGGAGGATGCCTGTGCCCGCTGCCGCACTGAAGCCGAAGCCGCTGCCCACCCAGTCCACCGCGAAGCGCCCCGTGCTGCTCGACATGCCGTTCGCACCCGTGGAGAAGCGCCCGCTGCCGCCGGGCCGTCCGCGGGAGTGGTACGTCAGCCACAACCGCCGCCTCAAGGCCATGCGCCTCGCCATCGCCCTGCTCGACTCGGGCGTCTACCTTCCCAACCAGGCCCGCAACGAGACGATACGGAGCACCGCGGAGACGGTCGGCATCCACCCGCCGTCGGACACGACGTGCCACATGGTGCGAGCGCTGATGCGGTACTCGCGCTGAGCCCGGGCGCCGGGTGCCCTGAGGAGACCAGGGCACCCGGCACCGATCCGCTCTGCGACGGCGCCCGGAACCGTCGCGCGCACCCGTCCCACAACCCTTCCGCCTGCGCGCCGCGCCCCGTCCGCCGTCCGTGCCCGGCGGACACCACACGATCTCCCCGTCCCGGTCGACCACCCGGGTCGAAGGGCCGGCGGTTCCCTTTCGACTCACCGAGCCGGGTGGTGGGTGGGCGAGGTCCTGGGGGTCTGGGGGCGGAGGTCCCGGGGCGGTCCACCCGGACGCCGGGGGCCCGCTCATGGCCCGGGCCGACCGTTCCGCCGTACCCGGGGCGTCCGTCACCCGTTCGCCGTACCCCGCATGCGTGCGCCCGGGGCCGGGCCTTCACTGCGATCAGGAGGTGCGGAACCCAGGAACACCCTCAGGGAGGCGCGCACGATGCAGAGGCTCGGCGGATGACCGCCTCCGACGATCCCGCCGCCCGCGCCGCCCGTGGCAGAGCCGCCCGCAAACGCGTCCCCCGCTCCGCGCACGCCCTCTGGATCCCCGCCGTCGACCGCCCCGACCCCGTCGGGATCCTGGAGCGGCAGGGCCGTGACCGGCTCCCGGAACTGCTGCCCATCCGGTACGGGCGGATGGCCGCCTCGCCCTTCGCCTTCCTGCGCGGCTCGGCCGCCGTGATGACCGCCGACCTCGCCGCCCAGCCGCACACGGGCCTCGTCGTACAGCTCTGCGGCGACGCCCACCTGCTCAACTTCGGCCTGTACGCCTCCCCGGAGCGTGCCCTGCTCTTCGACCTCAACGACTTCGACGAGACCTTCCCCGGCCCCTTCGAGTGGGACGTCAAACGCCTCGCCGCCAGCGTCGCCGTCGCCGCCCGCGAGAACGGCCACAGCGAGGCCGGGGCCCGTCGCGCGGCCCTGGCGTCGGCCGCCGCCTACCGGGTCGCCATGGTCCGCCTGGCCCGGCGCGGCGAACTCGACGTCTGGTACGAGCGCCTCGACGCCGACAGCCTGCTGCCCCTGGTGCGCTCCGGCCGCCACCGCCGCCGGGTCGAGTCCAGCCTCACCCGCGCCCGCCGCCGCACCAGCCTCCAGGCCCTCGGCAGACTCACCGAGGTCGTCGACGGACGGCGGCGCATCATCCACGACCCGCCGCTGCTGGAACCCGCCGGCGCCCCCGACATGGCCGCCCTGCGCAAGATCTTCAGCGACTACCGCTCCACCCTCGCCGAGGAACGCCGCCTCCTCCTCGACCGCTACCGCTTCGTCGACGCCGCCCGCAAGGTCGTCGGCGTCGGCAGCGTCGGCACCCGCTGCTTCATCGTGCTGCTCACCGGCCGCGACGCGGACGACCCGCTGTTCCTGCAGATCAAGGAGGCGCGGAAGTCCGTACTGGAGGAACACCTGCCGAACGGGCCCTACGTCCATCCCGGGCGCCGGGTCGTGGCCGGGCAGCGGCTGCTCCAGGCCGCCGGCGACATCTTCCTGGGGTGGATGAGCGGACCGCAGGGGCGGGCGTTCTACTGGCGGCAGTTGCGCGACATGAAGGGATCCGCGGACGTCGCCGGGATGAACCCGGCCGACCTCGTGGCGTACGCCCGGCTGTGCGGCACCGCGCTGGCCCGCGCGCACGCCCGCGCCGGGGACCGGATCGCCATCGCCGCCTACCTGGGCGGCGCGGACACCTTCGAACGGGCCGTCGCCGACTTCGCGTCGACCTACGTCGGCCAGACCGTCCACGACCACGCGACCCTGGGCGCGGCCGTCGCGGCGGGCGTGGTGACCGCCGACCCCGGGGTGTGAGACCCACCCCGGCCGGTCACGCGTACGCCTCCAACAGGCCTGTCACATACGCCTCCAGCCGCCCGCCCAGCACCTCCGCCGTCAGATCGGTCCGGCCCAGCTCGCGCCAGGGGCCCGCGAGCTTCGCCGCGTCGGGGGAGTAGCCGAGGGCGTCCAGCAGCCGCCAGTACAGGTGGTCGGGTCCGGTGGCCAGACGGCGACCGCCGTGCGCCTCGTAGCGGGCGCGGAAGCCGAGCCCGTGCTCCGGGCCGTGCAACAGCGCGAGGGCCGTCGAACAGTGGGCGACGTCCAGGTCGGCGGGACCCCACGAGGTCTCCACCCAGTCCACGACCCCGCTGATCCGCAGTCCCGCGCCGCCGCCCTCGAACAGGACGTTCCCCGGGTGGTAGTCCCGGTGCAGGAAGCAGCCCTCGTAGAACGGGGGTGCGCGGCGGATCACGTCGACGGCCCGGTCCCACGGCGGTCCCGGCGGGGCTACCACCCGCTCCGGCGACGTCCACGCCTGGTAGGGGCGCGGACGTTCGTCCGGTACGACGTCGTGGATCCGGACGAGCTGCGCCGCCAGCAGATCGATACGCCGCTCCAGATCCGGGCCGCCCTCCGCGCCGACCTCCCCGCCCGCCCCGCCTTCCCCGGGTGCCCCGTCGTCCGAGTCGACCCGCACCCGGCCCGGCAGCAGGGACATCAACAGCGAAGGGTGGTCGCAGTGTTCGGCCGACGGGTCCACGGCGACCGGACGGGCGGCCGGGATCCCCTCCTGCCCGGCGAGGAGCGCGAGGACGGACGCCTCGCGGGCCAGCAGGGCGGGCGCGTGCCGGCGGAAGAAGGGCTTCACGAAGGTCCGCAGGACCAGGCCGGAGCCGTCGTCGAGGGTGAGGCGGCGCATCTGCGCGCTCCAACCCCCGGACAGCGGACGGCTGTCCCGGACCGTACGCCCCGCCGGGAGCTGCTTGGCCACCCACGACCGGGTCGCCGCCCACCCCTCGGCGAGCACGGCCGTGACGAACTCCCGCCGGTCCTCGGCGTGCTCCCGGAACCAGGCACCCAACCCGTGGTCCGCGCCGCTCAGTTCGAGGCGTGTGAACCGCGCCCGGGTGCAGAGCGCGTCCTGCACCGCCTCCGTCACGTCCGGCGGGATCACCGCGTCCGTCTCCGGCACCGCGAGTACCGCCCGGCCCTCGTAGGCCCGCAGGACGTCGAGCGCGGGTGACGTCCGCCAGCTCCCCGGGGTGCGGATGATCGCGCTGAACCGCCCGTCGCCCTCCCCGAACGGCACGTCCCACGCCTGGGGCGCGTACACGGCGGGCGCACACAGCCCCAACGCCGTGACCCGCTCCCCGTAGTGGGCGGCGAGGTCGGCGACCGTCTGGCCGCTCATGCTGAACCCGACCAGGACCAGCGGCCCGTCCGCCGGGGCGAACGCGTCGACGACCGCCACCGCCTGCTCGAACCGGCGGCGCAGGCTCAACTCCCGCAGGGTGCCCGTGCTGTCGCCGTGCCCGGAGAAGTCGAGGGCGAGCGCACGGCAGCCCTGGTCCACGAACTCCGTCAGCAGCGGGAGGAGCCGCTCCTTGCTGCCGCTGCCCGCCCCGTGCAGCAGAACGACGGTGGCTCGTTGTGGACCGTCCTCGTCACCGCCGTACACCCCGCTGAGCAGTTCATCGGAGTAGCCGTACGTGAAGGTGGAGAGCTCGCTCATGCCCCCATTCACTCACGGCCCACCGGCCTCAGGACGTCGATTCCGTCCTCGGCGCCCGGGCCGCCTCGATCGCCTCGCGCGGCGCCTCCTCGCCGGCCCTGCCCAGCGAGGCCTGCACCAACTGGCCGCCGAACGGTGTGAGGTGAGCAAGCACCTTGTCCTCGGCCGCGTGCTGGACCAGGACGAACAGAGCCCCGGCGCCCGGGCGCAGATTCTGGCTGAGATCCTTCATGAAGTGGTCGTTGATCCAGGTGTCGGTGAACGACCCACCGCCGCCCCGCCCACCGCCGCCCCGCCCACCGCCGCCCCGAGCCGCGGCGCCAGGAAGAGCAGCCCGATCACACCGCCCCACACCGCACCGCCCGCCGCCCCGACGGCCGTTTCGCTCGACTCCAGGTCGCGGGAAAAGGAGGTGCACGCCGAGTGACGGCCTCCCTACGCTGGACACGCGCCGAAGAGTTGCCCAGGCCGCGTTCCGCAGAACAGGCATCACCCCGCGGACTCGGGGCTACTCTCTACGCACCGACGGACGGCCGCCCACCCCCAGTGCCCGTCGGGGCACCCATCACCGCTTGGACCTACCCACGCCCACGGAGGCCCGTCATGGGCACCATTGTCATATCCGGGACCGTTGTCCTGGTCGTCCTCGGCTTCGAGAACCACCTCTGGTGGCTCGTCGCCGTCGCCGTGCTCTTCCTGTACACGCAGTACGGACGCGGTGCGTCCACGCCCTCCTCACCGGCCGGAGGACCGCCTTCGGCGGGAGGTGCCCCCTCAGCGGGGGGAGCCGCGCCCGGCAGCTACCGCGCGTACCGCGCCCGCCGTGACAAGCAGGCTCGGTGGGAGCGCCGCTACCGCCGCGAGCGTCCCTTCGAGTCCCGCCGGCAGTCACGCGAGAAGAGCAAGTGAGACTGCCCGTGCCGCCGGTGGGGCCGTAGTCCGAGGCCGGTCACAGACCGGGCGCACCCCACACCGGGAACCAGCGGCTCAGGTCCGGCTCGATCCGCAGATCGTCCGCCAGCGCCGCCTTCACCCGCAGTTCCAGTGCGTTGTCGCGCCGCTGTCCCTCGCCGGGCAGCGGCGCGAACGGGTAGTAGGACCCGCGCTTGTAGAGGTAGACCAGTGCCAGCGAGCGGCCCTCCGGAGTCCGGAAACCGGCCAGTGAGCAGAGCAGTTGCGGCCCGAAGCCGTTGACCTCCATCGAACTGTTCACCGCGTGCAGGTCGTTGACCAGGGACGACAGCTGATCGGGGGTGCGCTCCGACACCAGCCACGAGTACCCGTAGCGATCCCGCCGCAGTTCCACCGGCGGCCCGTCGCGATCGGTGTCCGCGTCGAGCAGGGCCTGCACCTCGCGGTGCGTCTGCTCGAAGGCCGAACCCTCCACCGTGGCGAAGCACACCGCGCCGCGGCCGGTCGGCGTGAAGGAGGCCGCCGCCTCCAGCGTCACCGCCGCCGACGGCAGCGCGAACAACTGGTCGAGATCGGGCGCGACCGGCTTCGTCCGGCCGAGCAGGATGTCCAGCAGCCCCATCCTCAGCCCGCCCTCCCCGGGGCCGCGGCCTCGCCCAGCTCGCCGGAGATCCGCCCCAGCTGCTCCAGCCGCTGCTCCAGGCTCGGGTGGGTGGAGAAGAGCCGTGCCGCACCGGGCTCCCGGCCCAGGGCCGGGGTGAAGTAGAAGGCGTTGAAGGCCTGGGCGGTGCGCAGGTCCTTGGTGGGGATCCGGGCGATGTCGCCGGAGACCTTGGTGAGCGCGGACGCCAGCTCCGAGGGGCGGCCGGTGAGCAGCGCCGCCGACCGGTCCGCCGCCAGCTCCCGGTACCGGGACAGGGCCCTGATCAGCAGGAAGCTGATCGCGTACACGGAGGCGGACACTCCCATCACGGCGGCGAAGACGATGGCGGTGTTCTGGTCCCGGCGCCCGCCGCCGAACACCTGGGAGTAGAAGGCGAACCGCACGATCAGGCCCGCGACCACGCCGAGGAAGGACGCGACGGTGATCACGGCGACATCCTTGTGCGCCACGTGCGACAACTCGTGCGCGAGGACACCCTCCAGCTCCGCGGGCTCCAGCCGCCGCAGCAGTCCGGTGGTCACACAGACGACGGCGTGGTCGGGGTTGCGCCCGGTGGCGAACGCGTTCGGCATGTCCATCGTGGAGACGGCGACCACCGGCTTGGGCATGTCCGCGAGCGCGCACAACCGGTCGATCACGGCGTGCAGTTCGGGATACTCCTCGCGTTCCACGACCCGTCCGCGCATCGCGAACAGCGCGATCCGGCCGGAGAACCAGAACTGTGCGACGAACATGGCCGCCATCAGCGCGACGACCATCACCCACGACTTGAGCAGCACGATCAGTGCCGCTATGAAGGCCACGTACAGCAGCCCGAGCAGAAACATCGTGACCGTCATCCGTACGGTCAACCGCCGGTCGCTCCGGAAACGGCTCTGCATCTCGCATCACCCCGCAGTCAGGCACTCGCCCCGATGCCAGTGTGCACCCGGCCCTGCCATGAAGCGGTTGTGATCAGCCCTAGGTGCAGCAAAGGCTCAGCCCCGGATCCCGGCCTTCGGTTTCCGCCTGCCGAGCACATACGCACCGAACGGATGCCGCCCCCGGTCGAGCGGTTCGCCGACCTCCGCCGACCCGCGCGGCACCGCCCTGATGTCCTCGCGCACGGCTCAGTACGGCGCTCGGAAGTTCGCGTACCCGAGCAGCACGATGATCGCCGCCACACTCCCGAGCACGATCACCGTCGACAGCCACGAGGACCGCCGGGGTCCCACACCCTCGGGCTCCGCCCGGAACGGCACCGCCTCCGGAGGCTTCTCCTTCCACCGGGCGGCCAGCATCCGGGCCCGCGCGGAGGGCTCCTTGTGCTCGGCGTCGTCGGCCCACCTGATGTCGAACTCCCGCTCGGCGTCGTCCTGTTCGGACATCCCCGTAACCCCCGCCCCTGACTCTCGAACAGTTGTGCAGGAAACCATACGACGGCGCCCCCGTCCTGAGAAACCAGGAAACGGGGGCGCCGTCGAAGGGTCTACGGACCGATCACACGTCGAAGTAGAGCTCGAACTCGTGCGGGTGCGGACGCAGCTGCAGCGGCGCGATCTCGTTGGTGCGCTTGAAGTCGATCCACGTCTCGATCAGGTCCGGCGTGAAGACGTCGCCCTGGAGGAGGAACTCGTGGTCCGACTCCAGGCGGTCCAGGACGGCCGGGAGGGACGTCGGGACCTGCGCCACGCTCGCGTGCTCCTCGGGAGCCAGCTCGTACAGGTCCTTGTCGATCGGCTCGGCCGGCTCGATCTTGTTCTTGATGCCGTCCAGGCCCGCGAGCAGCAGCGCGGAGAACGCCAGGTACGGGTTGCCGGAGGAGTCGGGCGCGCGGAACTCGACGCGCTTGGCCTTCGGGTTGGAGCCGGTGATCGGGATACGCATGGCCGCGGAGCGGTTGCGCTGCGAGTACACCAGGTTGATCGGCGCCTCGAAGCCCGGCACCAGACGGTGGTACGAGTTCACCGTCGGGTTGGTGAAGGCGAGCAGCGACGGGGCGTGCTTGAGGATGCCGCCGATGTAGTAGCGGGCGGTGTCCGACAGGCCCGCGTAGCCGGCCTCGTCGTAGAAGAGCGGGGAGCCGTTCGTCCACAGCGACTGGTGGACGTGCATGCCCGAGCCGTTGTCACCGAAGATCGGCTTCGGCATGAAGGTCGCGGTCTTGCCGTTGCGCCAGGCCACGTTCTTCACGATGTACTTGAAGAGCTGGAGGTCGTCGGCCGCGGCGAGCAGCGTGTTGAACTTGTAGTTGATCTCGGCCTGGCCGGCGGTGCCCACCTCGTGGTGCTGGCGCTCGACCTGGAGGCCGGAGTTGGCCAGCTCCAGGGAGATCTCGGCACGCAGGTCGGCGAAGTGGTCGACCGGCGGGGTCGGGAAGTAACCGCCCTTGTAGCGGACCTTGTAGCCGCGGTTGTTCTCCAGCGCACCGGTGTTCCAGGCGCCGGCCTCGGAGTCGATGTGGTAGAAGGACTCGTTCGCGCTGGTCGCGAAGCGGACGGAGTCGAAGACGTAGAACTCGGCCTCGGGACCGAAGTACGCGGTGTCCGCGATACCGGTCGACGCCAGGTACGCCTCGGCCTTCTTGGCCACGTTGCGCGGGTCACGGGAGTACTGCTCACCCGTGATCGGGTCGTGGATGAAGAAGTTGATGTTGACCGTCTTGTCGCGCCGGAACGGGTCGACGCGTGCGGTGGACAGGTCGGCGCGGAGCGCCATGTCCGACTCGTGGATGGCCTGGAAGCCGCGGATGGAGGAGCCGTCGAAGGCCAGTTCCTCGTCCGGGTCGAAGGCCGTCGCCGGCAGCGTGAAGTGCTGCATCACCCCCGGCAGGTCGCAGAAGCGGACGTCGATGAACTTGACGTCCTCGTCCGCGATGAACTTCTTGGCCTCGTCGGCGTTCTGGAACATCCAACTCCTCCTACTCCCGACCGTTCCCTGTCGGGGTGGTAGCTCGTTCGTGCGGCCAGTGCGGTGGCACACGCTGACCTCGACCCTAGGGACGGGTGGTTTCTCGCGCGTGACTCATTTGTTTCGCACAAGTTAACCGGACATCGACGTGCCTACCCCACCTGTCCGCATCGCGAAACGGCCGCAGTACCGTGGACGGGTGGACAACAGGCAAGCAATCGGATCGTGGCTTTCCGGACCGCGCGCGGCCGCGGAGGAAGCCGGTGTCGACTTCGGATACCGCGGCGAGCAGCTCGGTCTGCCGGAGGAGGGACCGGGTTCGATCGCCCGCCCCGGCCGCCGTCTCGGCGCCATCGCCGTCGACTGGGCCCTGTGCCTCTTGATCGCATACGGCCTTGTCACGCACGGCTACGACCAGGCGACCAGCAACTGGGCGCTCCTCGTCTTCTTCCTGCTCGGCGCCCTCACCGTCGGCACCATCGGCTTCACGCCGGGCAAGCGCCTGTTCGGCCTGCGCGTGATCGCCCTCGACACCGGCCGCGTGAACCCGCTGCGCGCCCTGCTCCGCACCGCCCTGCTCTGCCTCGCCGTCCCCGCCCTGATCTGGGACCGTGACGGCCGGGGCCTGCACGACCGACTGGCCCGCACCGCGGAAGTACGCGGCTGACACCGGTACGACGCAGGCAGGCCGAAGCCCTACGGCCGGCCGACGCCCGTACGACGAAGGGGGCGCCCGGAGTGATCCGGGCGCCCCCTTTTCCTGTACGAGGGATTTCCTGCGCGGGTGGTTCCGGACGAGCGGGGCTCAGCGGGCCTTCGGCCCGCCCTTCGGGAGCTTCATGCCCTTCGGCATCGGGCCCTTCGGCAACGGCATGTTGCTCATCAGGTCGCCCATGGCCCGCAGCCGGTCGTTGGTCGCCGTCACCTGCGGGCCGGTCAGCACCCGCGGCAGCTTCAGCATGGCCGTGCGCAGCTTCTTCAGCTGGACCTGGCCCTCGCCCGCACCCACCATCAGGTCGTGCACCGGCACGTCCGCGACGATACGGTTCATCTTCTTCTTCTCGGCGGCCAGCAGGCTCTTGACCCGGTTCGGGTTGCCCTCGGCGACCAGGACGATGCCGGCCTTGCCGACCGCCCGGTGCACCACGTCCTGGCTGCGGTTCATCGCCACCGCGGGGGTGGTCGTCCAGCCCCGGCCGATGTTGTCGAGGACCGCCGCGGCAGCGCCCGGCTGGCCCTCCATCTGCCCGAAGGCCGCTCGCTCGGCCCGGCGCCCGAACACGATCGCCGACGCGAGGAAGGCGAGCAGGAGGCCCAGAATGCCGAGATAGATGGGGTAACCGATCAAGAAACCGATCGCGAGGAAGGCACCGAAGGTGACGATTCCGACAGCCGCGAGTACAAGACCGATCTTCTTGTCGGCCCTGCGAGTCATCTTGTAGGTCAGAGCGATCTGCTTGAGTCGCCCGGGATTCGCAGCGTCCGCTGCCGTGTCCTTCCTCGCCATGCGGTGAAGTCTACGTGCCCCCGGAAGCGCCGACGACGGCAGTGTCCGCGGGACGGGCGCGGGAGGGCGTCAGGGGCGCACGGTGAAGGCCTGCTCCACTATGCGCTGCGCCTCGACCCGGTCCTTGGCGCGGCGGCGGTCCTCCATGACGGAGGTCCAGGCGTTGCGGCGAGCGGTGCGCTGGCCGCTGCTCATCAGCAGCGACTCGACGGCACGGAGTGCGTCGGTGATGGACGGAATGGCGGTGGCGCGAACCGGCGCGGCCTGCATGGTGGAGGTCCCCCTCGTAACGGCTCTGGGTGTGGGTCTACGTGGTGTGAGTACAGCGTCACTGATTGGTGTTACCAGGGCGTGACCGACCGGTCAAACGACGATGAAGCCTTGGTGCGCAGCTCCCGGACATCGACGCGGCCCTGACGTACGCCCTCATCAGGGCGGACGGTCAGGGCCGCGTCAAATCAGCCGTTACTGGCGAGTAGTCTCTTGTGCGCGAATTCACACAGCTTGGGAGGCGGCGTACGAGCCACCCCGCTGCGCGGCATCCGACTGACGCAGGTCGGTCGCCATCTGGAAGAGCCGGCCGGCGCGGTACGAGGAACGCACCAGCGGACCGGACATCACGCCGGAGAAACCGATCTGCTCGGCCTCCTCCTTCAGCTCCACGAACTCGTGCGGCTTGACCCAGCGCTCCACCGGGTGGTGGCGCACGGACGGGCGCAGGTACTGCGTGATGGTCACCAGCTCGCAGCCCGCGTCGTGCAGCTGCTGAAGCGCCTCGCTGACCTCCTCGCGGGTCTCGCCCATGCCGAGGATCAGGTTCGACTTGGTGACCAGGCCGTAGTCGCGGGCCTCGGTGATGACCTTGAGCGAGCGCTCGTAGCGGAAGCCCGGGCGGATCCGCTTGAAGATCCGGGGGACCGTCTCGACGTTGTGCGCGAAGACCTCGGGGCGGGAGGCGAAGACCTCCGCCAGCAGCTCCGGGACCGCATTGAAGTCGGGGGCGAGCAGCTCGACCTTGGTCCGGCCGGCCTCGCGGCCGGCGGTCTGCTCGTGGATCTGGCGGACGGTCTCGGCGTAGAGCCACGCACCGCCGTCCTCCAGGTCGTCACGGGCGACGCCGGTGATGGTGGCGTAGTTCAGGTCCATGGTGACCACGGACTCGCCCACACGCCGGGGCTCGTCACGGTCGAGGGCCTCGGGCTTGCCGGTGTCGATCTGGCAGAAGTCGCAGCGCCGGGTGCACTGGTCGCCACCGATGAGGAAGGTGGCCTCGCGGTCCTCCCAGCACTCGTAGATGTTGGGGCAGCCGGCTTCCTGGCAGACCGTGTGCAGGCCCTCGCTCTTCACGAGGTTCTGCATCTTCGTGTATTCGGGACCCATTTTCGCCCGGGTCTTGATCCACTCGGGCTTGCGCTCGATGGGGGTCTGGGCGTTCCGGACCTCCAGGCGCAGCATCTTGCGTCCGTCGGGTGCGACTGCGGACACATCGGCTCCCTGTAGCTTCGATTCTTTGGCGTACACCAGGGTACGCCCGTGCGTTTTGGGTCCCCGGGGTGGCCAACCTTGCGGAACCGGAGGGCATTCCCGCGCCCGTCCCGTTCCTGGGGGCTGCCGCCCCCAGACCCCCGCTTCGGCCCTGAAGGGGCCTCGTCCTCAAACGCCGGACGGGCTGACATCAGCCCCTCCCGCGTTTGAGGAGCGGGGGTCCGGGGGCTGGCCCCCGGGTCGGGACGGGAAGGGGCGGCGGGGGCGAGGAAGATCGGTGGGCCGGCCCGCAGGGGTTATGTCGACGCCGGCTCGATCTCCCGCGGCCTCAGCTCGGCGTTCTCCAGCACATCACGAAGGTGCCGCTCGGCCACCGGCAGCACCTCGTCGATCGTCACGTCCCGGCCCAGCTCACCCGCGAGGGAAGCGACCCCCGCGTCCCGGATACCGCACGGGATGATGCGGTCGAACCACTTGTTGTCCGGGTTCACGTTGAGCGCGAAGCCGTGCATGGTCACCCCCTTCGCCACCCGGATCCCGATCGCCGCGATCTTGCGGTCCTCGCGGCGCTGGCCGGCGTTGGAGGGGGCGTACTCGGGGCCGTTCATCCGCGGGTCGAACTCCTCGTCGTGCAGACGGGGGTCGAAGTCCAGGGACAGGCCGCCGAGCGACGGGCGCTGCGCGGCCTCTTGCCGGGGATCGCCCAGCACCCACACCCCGCTGCGGCCCTCGACCCGGCTGGTCTCCAGGCCGAACTCCGCACAGGTGCGGATCAGGGCCTCTTCCAGACGCCGTACGTGGGCCACCACGTCCACCGGGCGCGGGAGCTGCTGGATCGGGTAGCCGACCAGCTGGCCCGGGCCGTGCCAGGTGATCTTGCCGCCGCGGTCGACGTCGACGACCGGGGTGCCGTCCAGCGGTCGCTCGCTGTCCGCCGTGCGCCGGCCGGCCGTGTAGACCGGGGGGTGCTCCAGGAGCAGCACGGTGTCGGGGATCTCGCCGGCGAACCGGGCCGCGTGCACCCGGCGCTGCTCGTCCCACGCCTCCTGGTACTCGACGGCGTCCGCACCGAACCCCATACGGACGAACCGCAACTCACTCACGGCAAGCGCCTCCCTAGAACCCCTGGCAGGTGGTAAGGCACGAATCGTGCCTACGCCACTGTACGTCCGGCCGATGCCCGTCAGCCGTGCGGCCAATCCTCACACGATCGGATGAACGAACGTCGAAATGTGCGATCAGGTGCTCACTCTCCGCTACATTCGCGCCGTTCACCGAGGCCATAAGGGCTGCTCACAGGCAATCCGGGCAACGCAGGCACCGCAGCGGCCTCCGCGAGGCCCGAAGGCAGGAGACCGCACCGCAGATGACGGAACGACCCGCGCAGCGCACTCCCAACCGCCAGCTCGCCGCGCTCATCGCAGAAGCGGGGTTCTCCAACGCTGGTCTCGCCCGTCGGGTGGACCAGCTCGGTCTCGAACACGGGCTGGACCTCAGATACGACAAGACCTCCGTGACCCGGTGGCTGCGCGGGCAGCAGCCCCGCGGCACCACCCCCGCCCTCATCGCCGAGGTCTTCACCCGCCGCCTCGGCCGCAGACTCACCGCCCAGGACCTCGGGCTCGACGCCTGCGCCCCCGTCTACGCGGGCCTGGAGTTCGCCGCCACCCCCGAGGAGGCCGTCGACATCGTCGGCGGGCTGTGGCGCAAGGACTCCGGCAGCCACGCCGAACTCCGCAAGATCGCGTTCACCCCGGCCGGCCTGGTCGTCCCCAGCCGGGACTGGCTGATCGGCCGGGCCGACGACAAGGTGGCCCACGGCGGCGAGCCCCCTCAGCGGGTCCCCGCGCAGGGACGTCCGGGAGTACCCCGGCAGCGCGGCCAGGCCGAACGCGGCCCCGGCCAGAAGGTCACCGGCGGCGACATCTCCGCCCTCCGCTCGGTCGGCGAGCTGTTCCGCTCCCTCGACGACATGTACGGCGGCGGCCACGCCCGCCAGGCCCTCGTGCGCTACCTGGAGCACGAGTGCGAGCCGATGCTGCGCGGCACCTACGGCGAGCAGACCGGCCGCCGCCTGTTCGCCGCCGCCGCCGACCTCACCAGACTCGCCGGCTGGACGTCGTACGACATCGCCGCGCACGGCCTCGCCCAGCGCTACTTCGTCCAGGCGCTGCGGCTCTCGCAGGCGGCCGGGGACCGGGCGTACGGCTCCTATGTGCTGGTGACGATGAGCAGACAGGCCGTTTATCTCGGGCACGGGCGGGAGGCCGTGCAGCTCGCGCGGGTGGCGCAGCAGGGGGTGGGGACCAACGCCCCGCCCATGGTGCAGGCGCTGCTGCACGCGGTCGAGGCGCGCGGGCACGGGGTGCTCGGCGAGGTGCGCGCCTGCACCGGATCGCTGGTCCGGGCCGAACGCGCCCTGGAGGCGGCCCGGCCCGGCGACGAGATCCCGCACTGGGCCCGGTTCTTCGACGAGGCCCAGCTCGCCGACGAGTTCGGGCACTGCCACCGCGACCTCCAGCAGTTCCGCTCGGCCGTCCAGCACGCCGAACGCTCCCTGCAACTGCGCGCCCCCGCCTACGCCCGCAGCCGCCTCTTCTGCCGCATCGTCCTGGCCACCGCCCGACTCGGCCTCGGCGAACTCGACCAGGCCTGCGCGCTGGGCGCGGAGGCGGCCGGCCAGGCGGCGGAGATGCGGTCGGTCCGGGCGATCGAGTACGTACGGGACTTCGAGCGCAGGCTGGAGCCGTACAAGGACGCGGCACCGGTCCGGGGCTACCGCGACAAGATCGCGGCCCTCGGCTAGTCCGGCCGATCCCGACTCCGCCGTCACGGCACCGAGCCATGACGGCGGAGTCCGCCCTGCCGGACGGGCACCGGCCGTCGGCACGCGGTCCACGCCGACAGCCCACGCCCCGTCCTCCTTCGTTCACGCCGCCCGTGGTGTCGGTAACGGCTCCGCGCGGTGCATCGATTCGTTCGCTCCGAGGTCGGTCAGGAGGGCCGACGCGGCGCGGTGGGCCGAGTGCAGGGCGCCCTGCACGGTGCTGGTGTCGCGGTGGTCGCCGCACACGTACAGGCCGGCCAGCAGGCGGACCGGGCGGCGCAGGTCGTGCGGTGGGCGCATCGCCGGGACCGCCTCGGCGGTGTGGTGGACGGCGAGGGTCTCCCAGCGGCGGGTGGAGGTGCCGTAGAGACGGGCGAGGTGC
The DNA here is from genome assembly GCF_055578825.1 of Streptomyces sp. NPDC032822. Lineage (NCBI taxonomy): Bacteria > Bacillati > Actinomycetota > Actinomycetes > Kitasatosporales > Streptomycetaceae > Streptomyces > Streptomyces sp. NPDC032822. Next base: position 1,197,199 of record NZ_JBVIOL010000001.1, read on the forward strand.
ATGCGGACGGCGGTGTCCAGGTCGGACGGTGGTGGCCCGAGGACCGTGGAGGAGACGAGGGTGCGGCCCGCCGGGGCCCGGGTCGGGTCGACGCGGCTGACCACCGCCGTGTGCGCGACCGGGCCGCCCCGGTCCGCGTCGAGCAGCAGGGCCGCGCCGGTCGCCGGCGGCTGGTCCGTGGTGTGGTGGACCACCGTCACCGGATGGAAGTCCGGGACCCGCAGGCCGGGCAGCAGTCCGGCGGCGGCCCGGGCGTCCGTCGCGACCAGCACGGCCCGGCAGCGGATCTCGCCGTGCTCGGCGGTCGTCACCGAGGTCGTGGAGACCGAGGTGACCCGGACTCCGGTGCGCACCGTGCCCGGCGGCAGCGTCTGCGCGAGCAGCTCGGGCAGCGCGTCGGCCCCACCCTCCGGCACACACAGCCGGCCGCCCGCGAACGCCCGCAGCGCGAGGTCCGCACACCGGCTGGACGTGGTCAGCCCCGGGTCGCACAGCAGGGCGGCGAGCAGCGGACGCAGGAAGCCGTCGATCGTCCGGGCCGGCACCCCCCGGGCCGCGAGGGCCTGCCCGGCGGGCAGTTCGGGACGGGCCAGCAGACGGGCGACGGGCAGGTGCGCGATCCGGGACAGCGCGGCACCGAGCCGGGCCTGGTCGACGGCGCCGCCGAGCGGGACGGTCGCCCCGGCCTTCGGCACGGAGGCCGGCCGGGGAGCCGTACGCCCAGGAGCGCTTGCCAGGGCGCGCGCCGCGTAGAGCGCGCCCAGTGCGCTGCGTGCGCCCCCCGCGCCCCCCGCATTCCCGAACGGGCCGGCGCGATGGTGGCGGCCGTCGCTGTGCAACAGCACGCCCGGGGCGAAGCGCCGCAGCACGAGCCCGTCGAGGCCGGGTGTCAGCCGTAGTTCGGGATACGTCGTGGACAGCAGCTGTCCGATGCGGTCGAGCCGGAAGCCGTCGACCTTCTCGGTCGCCATCCGGCCGCCCACACACGGGGCGGCCTCCAGCACCGTGGTCCTCACTCCTGCGCTGGTCAGCCGATGTGCCGCGGACAGACCGGCGATCCCGGCCCCCACGATCACGACGTCCGCCTGGTACGCGTGCTCAAGCACGTGCCCCTCCTCGAGGTTGCGCGGCCGGTGGAGACGTCATGCCCCCAACTGCCTCCGGGAATACCCGAGTTCGGCATGAGGGTAGGACCGTGCCCGGTCGGCGGCAGTCGCGCATCGACAGGGCACGGTCGCACGACGGTCGCATACGGCCGCGCGGGTCACCTCGCCGCCCGGATCGCCTCCTCGATCCCCGGGAACGTGAACGCGAACCCGGACTCCAGCAGCCGCATCGGCAACACCCGCTGGCTGCCCAGCACATCGCCGGCCATCTCGCCGAGCACGGCCCGCAGCACCGGGGAGGGCACCGTGAACAGCGTCGGCCGGTGCAGCACCCGCCCCATGGCGGCGGTGATCTCACGGTTCGTCAGCGGCTGCGGGGCGGTCACGTTGAACGGCCCGGACAGCGTGTCGGTGTCGATGAGATGCCGGATCGCGGCCACCTCGTCGTGCAGCGAGACGAACGACCAGTACTGCCGTCCGTCGCCCATCCGCCCGCCGAGCCCGGCCTGGAACAGGGGGAAGAGCTTGCCCCACGCCCCGCCCTTGCGGGACACCACCAGGCCCGTCCGGGGGAACACGGTCCGGACACCCGCCGCCTCGGCCGGCGCGGCGGCCCCTTCCCACTCCACGCACAGCTCGGGCAGGAACCCCGTCCCGGGCGGCGCGTCCTCGTCGACGGTCCGGTCGCCGGTCTCGCCGTAGATGCCCATCGCACTGCCGTTGACGAAGACCCGCGGCGGCGTGTCCAGGGAGGCGACGGCCTCGGCGAGGGTCGTCGTGCCCAGCAGCCGGCTGTCGCGGATCCTCGCCTTGTACGCCTCCGTCCAGCGGCGCGAGCCCACGTTCGCCCCGGCCAGGTTGACCACCGCGTCACACCCGGCGAGGCCTGCCGTGTCGACGTACTTCCGCTCCGGGTCCCAGCGCACCTCGTCCCGCGCCCTGGGCTCCCGGCGCACCAGACGCACCACTTCGTGTCCGTCGGCGGTCAGCGACCGCGCCAGGGCTCCACCGATGAGACCGGACGCGCCGGCCACCGCGATTCGCGAACGTTCCATGAGGACCATCCTTGCTCAGCGGCCGGGAAAAACCCCGGTGGGGTCATCGAACGTCCGCCGTAAAGTGGCCGGCATGCCGGTTCCGAACATCCGCCACGCCACCCCCGACGACGAGGAGCCGCTGGGCCGCCTCGACCGCGAGACCTGGTCCCCGCTGCACGCCGTCACCCCCCGCCCGCAACCGCCGTACGACCCCTTCTTCAACGAGCGGTTCGGCCCCCGGGACCACCTCGTCGCGGAACTCGGCGGCAGCGTCGTCGGCTATGTCCGGCTCGGGTACCCGACCTCGCTCGTCTGCAACGCGCACGTCCGCCAGATCCAGGGACTGGCCGTCGCCGGGGCGGCGCGCGGTGCCGGCGTCGGCCGGGCGCTGCTGCGGGCCGCGCAGGAGGAGTCCCGGCGGCAGGGCGCCCGCCGCATCAGCCTGCGGGTGCTCGGCCACAACACCCCGGCCCGCCGGCTCTACGAGTCCGAGGGCTTCGTCGTCGAGGGCGTGCTGCCCGAGGAGTTCCTCCTGGACGGCGCCTACGTCGACGACGTGCTCATGGGCCGCGGTCTCTGACCCGGCCCCTGCCGGGTCGGAGGTTCAGGACGTCGTCAGCGCGCCCGTGTCCACCGGCGTCGTCGCGTCCGCCGCGTCCGCCGCGTCGGCGGCGACCTCGTCCGCCGTCAGCACGTACCCCGTCTCGGCGTCGGAGGTGGAGCGGGCGAAGACCACGCCGTAGACCTTGCCGTCGGTGGTGAGCAGCGGGCCGCCGGAGTTGCCGGGGCGGACCGTGGAGCGGATCGAGTAGATCTCGCGGGTCACGCTCGCGTCGTTGTAGATGTTCTGCCCGGTCGCCTTCACCCGGCCCGCGACCGTGGCCGCCTGGAGGTTCAGATCGCCGTCCTGCGGATAGCCGGCGACCACCGCCGAGTCGCCGCGCGTGGCGCTGTCGTCGAAGCGCAGAACGGGGGCGCTCAGCTCGGGGACGTACAGCACGGCCACGTCCTTGTCCGGGTCGAAGAGCACCACCCGGGCCTCGTAGGACCGCCCGACCCCGCCGATCCGGACGTTCGGGTCGTCGATGCCGGCCACCACGTGGGCGTTGGTCATCACGTGCCGCGGCGCGTACACGAAGCCGCTGCCCTCGCGGCCCTGGGTGCCCGAGACACCCTCGATCTTCACGGTGCTGAGCTTGGCGGCGTTGGTGGCGCTCGCGGTGACGCTGTCGCCGGTGGGCTCGGCGACCTCGGCCGTCGACTCGTTCTCGAACGGGTTGAAGACCTGGGGGAAGCCCGCCTCGGTGAGCGCCGAGGTGGCCCGCGAGAACCAGGTCGGTGTGGTGTCCGGCATGGTGTTCTGCACGGTGCCGAGCAGGGCCGAGTCCCGGATCGCGGTCGTGACCAGCGGCGACGAGGACGCCCCGAGGACGCTCGCGGCCACCCACGCCACCAGCAGCACGGCCACCGCGTTGGCCGCGGCCCCGCCCACCCCGTCGGCCACCCGCAGCGGCCCCTTCTCCAGCTCCCGGCGCAGCCGCAGCGCGAGCCGCCCCGCCAGCTCGTGGCCGAGCACGGCCGGGCCGAGGACGGTCAGGACCGCGGTCACCGTCGCCGTGGTGGTGCCCGGGGACACCAGGTCCATCACCCAGGGCAGTACCCACACACCGATGACCGCGCCGCCCACGAAACCGGCCAGCGAGACACAGCCGGCGACCAGGCCGCGCCGGTAGCCGGAGGCCGCGTAGGCGAGGATCACCAGCAAGAGCAGGATGTCGAGCAGGTCCACCGATCCGCCTTTCTCCAGGAACCCCTAGTACGCACGGGACGCGCCCAGTGATCAGCCACGCGCGCGTGGCGTCCGGAACCCGCCACGCGTGCGTGTACCCGGGAAAACGTCCCGGACCGGGACGATGGTTCCACCAGGTGGCACACCACACATCGCGGGCGGACCGGATCGGCCGGACAGTGGAGGGCATGCGTGTCCGAAGACCGACGGGCTCCCGGAGAACGCGCGCGGCACGAATACCGAGGCCCGCGCTCGTGCTGCTGGGCTGTCTGCCCGGCCTCGCCGCGGCCGTCGCGCTGGCCCTGTGCGCCCACGGGATCGAGAGCGCCGGGGCCGTGGGCGCCCGCCCGGTGGCGGCCCGCCCCGCGGTCGCCCACCCCGCCACCAGACCGCCCATCGTGCCCCGCTCGGCCTGGGACACACAGGAGGGCGGCCGAACCCGGCCGCCGCCCCGCTACGACGACAAGGTCGTCGCGGTGTTCGTCCACCACACCGACTCGCCCAACGCCTACGCCTGCGCCGAGGCCCCCCGCATCATCCGCTACCTCGCCGCCGGTATGACCGAATCCCGTCACTGGGACGACATCGGCTACAACTTCCTCGTCGACCGCTGCGGCACCATCTACGAGGGCCGCGCGGGCGGCGTCGACCGCCCCGTCACCGGCGCCCACACCCAGGGCTTCAACCACCGCACCACCGGCATCGCCGCCCTGGGCACGTTCACCGCCGGAGTGCCGGTCCCGAAGGTGATGACCGACTCGATCGCCGCCCTCGCCGCCTGGAAACTCGGCCTCGCCGACATCGACCCGCGCCGGACGGTCCGCCTGGTCTCCAGCAACGGCCTCAGCCGCTACGCCGCCGGCACCACCGCCGCCCTCCCCGCCCTGGCCGGCCACGAGGACGGCTACATGACCAGCTGCCCGGGCGCGGCCCTGAGCGCCCGCCTGCCCGAGATCAGGGACCTGGCGGCCCGTCTCCAGGGCAGATGACCGGCCCCGCCCGCCTCACAGGCTTCTCCCAGCGGACTCACCGATGCCCCAGAGACCGCCGCCCTATCGTCATGCACACGCACTGACTGGAGGTGGGGATCATGAACAACAGTCACCCGGGCACCCCCGACGGGAACACCACACGGAACACGGCCGGCCGGGCCAGGAACGCCCGCGGCCCCTGGGCGGTTCTCTGCGCGGTCGCGGCCGTCGTCCTGGGCCCGGCCGCCGTCACGGCGAACGCCCTCGAACAGGCCAACGCGGCGCCGATGCACCACGCGGTGAAGGCCGAGCACGCCCCGGCGTACATCCCGACGGACACGACCCGCCGCCGGACCGCGGCCTGAGCGGAAGCGGGAGCGGGAGCCCGAGCGGGAGTCCGCGCCCGAGGCCGAGGCCGAGCCCGAGCGGGAGCCCGAGCCCGAGCGGGAATCCGAGCCCGAGCGGGAGTCCGCGCCTCAGCCCCTGAAGCGCTCCCACACCTTGGGGAATCGTTCCGCCAGCACCGATTCGCTCTCCAGGTCGAGCGGGGAGCCCAGCGGCTCCGAGGGGGCGGGGGCGATGCCCAGGTCGGGGGCGACCGTGCCGGTGAGCTGCTCGTACGCCTCGTCGGCCGCGTAGCCGAGTTCCTCGCCGTCGCCGTCCAGCTCCTCGTCGAAGTCGTCGAGGAGTTCGGCGAGCGAGTCCGGGGCGTGCACCGCGCCCTCGTACACCTCGCGGCCCTGGCCGATCAGCCAGCAGCGGAAGAAGTCGAAGGCGTCGTCGCTCGCGCCGTCCAGCAGGACCCAGGCGGTGCCCCACAGGTCCCAGGTGTAGGCGCGGTTGTAGCGGGCCTCGAAGTGACGGGCGAAGTCGAGGACCATCTCCGGGTCCAGCCGGAGCAGCCGGTCCACGAGCAGGTCGGCCTGCTCCTCGGGGTCGCCCTCGGCGGCCACGCGAGTGGCGTCCACCAGCTCCCAGAACTCCGTCTCGTCCATCACGGGTCAAGCATCGGCCCTGCGGAGGTGGGGCGCACGTGGAGTGCGGCGGATTGTTATGTCCCGTACAGCGCGGCCAGTCGGGCCGCGTCCCCGGCGAACCGCGCCCGCAGACTCTCCGGCGCCAGCACCTCCGCCTCCGGCCCGAGCGCCGCGATCTGTGTGTGCGCGACCTCCTCCGACTCCACCGGGAGCGTCACCGTCACCCGCCCGTCCTCGTCCGGGGCACCGGCCGCCGCCAGCGCCTCCCGCACCGACCCGGGATCGAGGGCGTACGGCAGGGCCCGCACCCCGTCCCCGGACAGCCGCACCACGACCTCCGCCCGCAGGAGCGAGCGCGCGAACTGCTCGGCCCGCTCGTCCCAGAAGCCCGGCAGGTCGAACTCCTCGTCCCGGCTGAACCGCTCCTCGCCGGCCGTCACCGCGGTGAACCGGTCGATCCGGTACACCCGGTAGGAGTCGCTCTGCCCCGCCACCCTCGCGCACAGGTACCAGACCCCCGCCTTCAGCACGAGCCCGTACGGCTCCAGCTCGCGTTCCACCGCGGCCTCCCGGCCCCGGTAGCGCGCGCTGATCCGCCGGTCGTCCCACACCGCGTCCGCGACGGTGGGCAGCAGCTCGGGGGTCTTCGGCTCCTTGAACCAGTTCGGCGCGTCCAGATGGAAGCGCTGGGCCGCCGTGCGCGAGGCGTCGCTCAGGGACGGCAGAAGGGCCGCCGACACCTTCAGCCGGGCCGCCGAGGCCGCGTCCTCCAGACCCATCTCCCGCAGCGCACCCGGCACCCCGGACAGGAACAGTGCCTCGGCCTCGCCGCGGGCCAGGCCGGTCAGCCGGGTGCGGTAGCCGCCGATCAGGCGGTAGCCGCCGGCCCGCCCCCGGTCCGCGTACACCGGCACGCCCGCCTCCGAGAGCGCCGACGCGTCCCGGGTGACGGTCCGCTCGGACACCTCCAGCTCCCGCGCCAGCTCGGCGGCGGTCATGGAGGGCCGGGACTGGAGCAGCAGCACCATTTTGATCAGACGGGCAGCACGCATGGGTCCATGATGCCGGGGGTGCGCGGGCGGGTGCGGGCCGGATATGACCGGTCGCGCAGTTCCCCGCGCGGCAGAGCCGCACAGGCGACACAGCCCCGCGCCTCTGAACGCAGTGCACAGGGCTGGTCGCGCCCGCGCGGCAGAGCCGCAGGTCCAACACAGCCCCGCGCCCCTCAAAGACAGGTGCGCCTGAGCGGACCTGCCTTTGAGGGGCGCGGGGAACTGCGCGACCAGCCCCCACCGGTCCCGCAGCCGAACTACAACCCGTACTGCTCCCGCGCTTCCTTCACCGCGGTCGCCTTCACTTCGCCCCGCCGCGCCAGCTGGGCCAGCGCCGCGACGACGATCGACTCCGCGTCGACCCCGAAGTGCCGGCGGGCCGCGTCACGGGTGTCGGAGAGACCGAAGCCGTCGGCGCCCAGCGAGGACCAGTCCTGCTCGACCCACTGCGCGATCTGGTCGGGGACCTGCCGCATGTAGTCGGAGACCGCCAGCACCGGACCGTCGGCACCCTGGAGCGCCTGACGGACGTACGGCAGCCGCTCCTCGCCGCGCAGCAGGGCCGCGTCGGCCTCCAGCGCGTCGCGGCGCAGCTCGGTCCAGGAGGTCGCGGACCACACGTCGGCGGCCACGCCCCACTCCTCGGCGAGCAGCCGCTGTGCCTTCAGCGTCCAGTGGATCGCCGTGCCGGAGCCCAGGAGCTGGATGCGCGGGGCGTTGGCCGCCGCCACGTCCACGCCCGCCGACTCCGCCGTGTTGAAGCGGTACAGGCCCTTGACGATGCCCTCGTCGACGCCGGGGCCCGAGGGCTTCGCCGGCTGCGGCATCGGCTCGTTGTAGACGGTGAGGTAGTAGAAGACGTTCGGGTCCTCGTCCGGGGCCGCCTCGCCGTACATCCGGCGCAGACCGTCCTTGACGATCGCCGCGACCTCGTAGGCGAACGCCGGGTCGTACGACATCGCCGCCGGGTTGGTCGCCGCGATGACGGGGGAGTGACCGTCGGCGTGCTGGAGGCCCTCGCCCGTCAGGGTCGTCCGGCCGGCCGTGGCGCCGACCAGGAAGCCGCGGCCGAGCTGGTCGCCGAGCTGCCACATCTGGTCGGCCGTGCGCTGCCAGCCGAACATCGAGTAGAAGATGTAGAACGGGATCATCGCCTCACCGTGCGTGGAGTACGCGGTGGACGCGGCGATGAAGTCGGCCATCGAACCGGCCTCGGTGATCCCCTCGTTGAGGATCTGGCCGTTCTTGGCCTCCTTGTAGTACATCAGCTGGTCGCGGTCGACCGGCTCGTACGTCTGGCCCTTGGGGGAGTAGATCCCGAGGGACGGGAAGAGGCTCTCCATGCCGAAGGTGCGCGCCTCGTCGGGGACGATCGGCACCCAGCGTTTGCCGGTCTCCTTGTCCCGGACCAGGTCCTTGACCAGGCGGACGAAGGCCATGGTGGTCGCCACGTTCTGGGTGCCGGAGCCCTTGTCGAAGGAGGCGAAGGCCTTCTCGGCGGGGGCGGGCAGCGGCGCGAGCGCGTGTGTACGCCGGGCCGGGGCCGGGCCGCCGAGAGCCGCGCGGCGCTCCTGGAGGTAGCGGACCTCGGGGGAGTCGGCGCCCGGGTGGCCGTAGGGGACCACCCCGTCGACGAACTGGCTGTCCGAGATGGGCAGTTCCAGCAGGTCGCGCATCGTCTTGAACTCGTCCACCGAGAGCTTCTTCATCTGGTGGTTGGCGTTCTTCGACGCGAAGCCCTCACCGAGGGTGTGGCCCTTGACCGTCTGGGCCAGGATGACCGTCGGGGCGCCCTTGAACTCGACGGCCGCCTTGTAGGCCGCGTACACCTTGTGCGCCTCGTGGCCACCGCGGGAGAGGTGGAAACACTCCAGGATCTTGTCGTCGCTCAGCAGCTTCGCCATCTCGACGAGTGCCGGGTCCTTGCCGAAGAAGTCCTCGCGGATGTAGGCGGCGTCGCGCGTCTGGTACGTCTGCACCTGCGCGTCGGGTACCTCACGCAGCCGGCGGACGAGCGCGCCCGTGGTGTCGAGCTGGAACAGCTCGTCCCAGGCCGAGCCCCACAGCGACTTGACGACGTTCCAGCCGGCGCCGCGGAACTGGGCCTCCAGCTCCTGCACGATCTTGAAGTTGGCGCGGACCGGGCCGTCGAGGCGCTGCAGGTTGCAGTTGATGACGAAGGTCAGGTTGTCCAGGCCCTCGCGGCTGGCCAGGGCGAGGGCCGCCGTCGACTCCGGCTCGTCCATCTCGCCGTCGCCGAGGAAGGCCCAGACGTGGGACGCGGAGACGTCCTTGATGGCGCGGTTGGTCAGATAGCGGTTGAAGCGCGCCTGGTAGATCGCCGACAGCGGGCCGAGACCCATCGACACCGTCGGGAACTCCCACAGCCAGGGCAGGCGGCGGGGGTGCGGGTACGACGGGAGGCCGCCGCCCGCGGACTCGCGGCGGAAGTTGTCGAGGTGGTCCTCGGTCAGCCGGCCGTCGAGGAAGGCGCGGGCGTAGATGCCGGGGGAGGCGTGGCCCTGGATGTAGAGCTGGTCGCCCGAGCCGTCGGCCTCCTTGCCCTTGAAGAAGTGGTTGAAGCCCGTCTCGTACAGCCAGGCCGCGGAGGCGAAGGTGGCGATGTGGCCGCCGACGCCGTACTTGCTGCCCCGGCTCACCATGGCCGCCGCGTTCCAGCGGTTCCACGCGGTGATCCGGCGTTCCAGCTCCTGGTCACCGGGCGCGGACGGCTCGGCGGCGGTCGGGATGGTGTTGACGTAGTCGGTCTCGAGAAGCTTGGGCAGCGCGATGCCGGTGCCCTCGGCCCGCTCCAGGGTGCGGCGCATCAGGTACGCCGCGCGGTGCGGCCCGGCCGCCTTGGCGACCGCGTCCAGCGAGGCCTGCCATTCGGCGGTCTCCTCCGGGTCACGGTCGGGGAGCTGGTCGAGCGCGCTCGGCTGGATGGCCTTGGGGTCGGTCATGTCGCCGCCTTCCTCAGTCGAAGGGGGTTCCCTATGGCTTTTGGGGGTGCCCTTTGTCTTTGGCAGGACAGGGCGGAGGCTTGGGTGCAAGCCCGCCGTGACTCTAACTCCCTGATCGATGATCGATCAAAGGGTTGAAGGGGAAAACCTCTTGATCGCGACAAAGTAGGCACGGGGTGCCTCGGCCCAAGACACCGGGTGCCGTGGATTCTTGGAGTTTCCGCAGGTCGCGCGACGTTTGAGCAGGGTGCCGCTCAGGGTTCACGCCTGCGGCGCGCAGCCCAGCACATGCGCCTTCACGATCTCGGCGATCCGGGGATCCTGCCGACGGAACGCGGCCACCAGCTCCTCGTGCTCCTCCGCGTACGACTGCTGGACCGTGCCCAGCCAGCGGATCGACAGCGCGGTGAAGACCTCGATGCCCAGCCCCTCCCAGGTGTGCAGCAGCACCGAGTTGCCCGCCGCCCGGACCAGCTCGCGGTGGAAGCCCACCGTGTGCCGCACCTGGGCCGTGCCGTCCGACTCCCGGTCGGCCTCGTACAGCGCCGCGACATGCGGTTCCAGGGCCGAGCAGTCCTGCGCCAGCCGCCCCGCCGCCAGCTCCGCCGCGATGGCCTCCAGACCGGCCCGGACCGGATAGCTCTCCTCCAGGTCCGCCGCCGTCAGGTTCCGCACCCGGACGCCCTTGTTCGGCGCCGACTCGATCAGCCGCAGCGACTCCAGCTCGCGCAACGCCTCCCGCACCGGGGTCTGGCTGACCTCCAGCTCGGTGGCGATACGACGCTCCACGATCCGCTCGCCCGGCTTCCAGCGCCCACTGACGATCCCCTCCACGATGTGCTCGCGGATCTGCTCGCGCAGCGAGTGGACGACGGGCGCGGTCATGAGGGCTCCTTAGGGAGGGGCCGCCCATCGGCCCCGGGGGCGTTTGACCTTTAGACAATAAGGCCGCGGCCCCCGCGGGGAGGGGCGCACGGGGGCGCTTTCGCGCAGGTGAGACGAGACTTACACGCTCTCAGCTCGACGTCTTGTGTCAAGACGGGGAACCCCGGCGGCCCGATGGGTGTCGCGGTCGGCAGGGGGTTCCCGCGCGGGGCGCCCCTCGGCACGACTGGGGGACGGGTATGAACATCGGGGGATGGCGCCGGACGGCCGTGGTGGCCGTGATCGGCGTGCTCATGGGGGTGACGGGCTGCCAGCAGATGCCCACCCGGGCGCAGACGAGGCCGGGCGGCACGCCGGAGACCAGCGCCACGGCGGAGAGCACCGGCAGGGCGGAGATGGCCGGCATGGCGGGCACGGCCCGGGGAGACGGCACACCGTACGACGCCTGCGTCTTCGTGAAACCGGACGGCGCCCAGAGGTTCGGGCACGTCGGCTGGGGCTTCCGGATCACCGGGACCGGCCGCTGGGTGTACGGCGCGGTCGAGAACCCGAGCGGCCGGCTGTACACCCCGCCGGGCGGCGGCATCGGCGCCTGGGACGCGGAGGGGACGTACGCCCGGATGCTCCGCGAGATGTCCCGGGACACCCACTATCCGGGCAGGTCCGCGCACCCGTACAGCCGCTACCGCTGTACGTCCTCCCGGGCCGCCGACGTCCGGGCGGCCCGGGCGGCGATCCGTGCCGTCGCCGGGCGGGGCTTCCTCGTGGGCGTCGACCCGCGGACCGGGAAGCTCACCTCGCGGGACTGCCTGGACGCCACCTACGACGTCCTGAAGGCGTACCGCACCCAGCGGCTGCCGCGGGCGGCGAAGCCGGCGATCCCCAACGTGTGGGTGGAGTCGCTGGCCGGCTGGTCGGACCGGAAACTGACGCCCCGGTGAGACCGACGCCCCGCTGACACAGCGGTGCCCCCGCCCGGAGAGACTCCGGACGGGGGCACCGTACAAGCGGGATGCCGGACTACAGGCCGAGCTCGACCTCGAACTCGCCCGCCTCCAGGATCGCCTTGACCGCGGTCAGGTAACGGGCCGCGTCGGCGCCGTCCACCAGACGGTGGTCGTAGGAGAGGGTCAGGTACGTCATGTCGCGGACGCCGATGACCGTGCCCTCCTCCGTCTCGATGACGGCCGGACGCTTGACCGTGGCACCGATACCGAGGATCGCGACCTGGCCCGGCGGCACGATGATCGTGTCGAAGAGCGCACCGCGCGAACCGGTGTTGGAGATGGTGAAGGTCGCACCGGACAGCTCGTCCGGAGTGATCTTGTTGGCGCGGACCTTGCCGGCCAGCTCCGCCGTCGCCTTGGCGATACCGGCGATGTTGAGGTCGCCGGCGTGCTTGATGACCGGGGTCATCAGGCCCTTCTCGGAGTCCACCGCGATACCGACGTTCTCGGTGTCGAAGTAGGTGATCGTGCCTTCGCCCTCGTTGATCTTGGCGTTGACGGGCGCGTGCGCCTTCAGCGCCTGGGCCGCGGCCTTGACGAAGAACGGCATCGGCGAGAGCTTGACGCCCTCGCGGGCCGCGAACGCGTCCTTGGCCCGGCCGCGCAGCTTCATCAGACGGGTGACGTCCACCTCGACGACCGAGGACAGCTGCGCCTGCTCGTGCAGCGCCTTGACCATGTTGTCGCCGATGACCTTGCGGATGCGCGGCATCTTGACGGTCTGGCCGCGGAGGGGGGAGGCCTCCAGGGCGGGCGCCTTCTTCGCGGTGGCGGCCGGAGCGGCGGCGGCGGGAGCCGGAGCGGCAGCGGCGGCCTTCGCGGCCTCGGCGGCGGCGATGACGTCCTGCTTGCGGATACGACCGCCCACGCCGGTGCCCTTGACGGTGGCCAGGTCGACGCTGTTCTCGGCGGCGAGCTTGCGCACCAGCGGGGTCACGTAGGCGCCGTCGTCACCGGAGGTGGCGGCGGGAGCCTGCGCGGCCGGGGCGGCCGGAGCCGGAGCGGCCGGCGCGGGGGCCGGGGCAGCGGCCTGGACCGGAGCCGGAGCCGGAGCGGGCGCGGCCGGAGCAGCGGGCTCCGGGGCCGGAGCGGGAGCCGCGGGGGCGGGCTCCGGAGCCGGGGCAGGAGCCTCGGCGGCCGGAGCCGGAGCCGGTGCGGCGGGGGCCGGAGCGGCGGCCGGAGCCGCGCCCGGGGCGCCGATGACGGCCAGCTTGGCGCCGACCTCGGCCGTCTCGTCCTCGGCGACCGTGATCTCCAGCAGCACACCGGAGGTGGGCGCCGGGATCTCGGTGTCGACCTTGTCGGTCGACACCTCGAGCAGCGGCTCGTCGGCCTCGACGGAGTCGCCGACCGACTTCAGCCAGCGGGTGACGGTGCCCTCGGTGACGGACTCGCCGAGCGCGGGCAGGACGACGTCCGTGCCCTCGGCCGAGCCGCCGCCGGAGGCGGCCTCCGCGGTGGGAGCGGGCGCCGGAGCGGCCTGCTCGGTGGACGGGGCTGCCTGAGCCGGCTCGGGAGCGGGCTCAGGGGCGGGCTCGGCGGCCGGGGCCGGGTCGGCAGCGGGCGAACCCGTGCCGTCGTCGATGACGGCCAGTTCGGCGCCGACCTCGACGGTCTCGTCCTCGGCGACCTTGATGGACGCCAGGACACCGGCGGCGGGGGAGGGGATCTCGGTGTCGACCTTGTCCGTCGACACCTCCAGCAGCGGCTCGTCGGCCTCTACTCGCTCACCCTCGGCCTTCAGCCAGCGGGTGACAGTGCCCTCGGTGACGCTCTCGCCGAGCGCCGGAAGGGTTACGGAAACCGCCATGGTTTCGGTTGCTCCTTACGGAAAGTGCGGAAGTCTGTGTCGTCGCGGAGTCGCGCGGTCGCGGTGTCGACCGAGGGTCAGTCGTGCGAGTGGAGCGGCTTGCCGGCCAGAGCCAGGTGGGCCTCGCCCATCGCCTCGTTCTGAGTCGGGTGGGCGTGGATGAGCTGAGCGACCTCGGCGGGCAGCGCCTCCCAGTTGTAGATCAGCTGGGCTTCGCCGACCTGCTCGCCCATACGGTCGCCGACCATGTGGACGCCGACCACGGCACCGTCCTTGACCTGGACGAGCTTGATCTCGCCCGTGGTGTTCAGGATCTTGCTCTTGCCGTTGCCCGCGAGGTTGTACTTCAGAGCGACGACCTTGTCCGCACCGTAGATCTCCTTGGCCTTGGCCTCGGTGATCCCCACGGAGGCGACCTCGGGGTGGCAGTACGTCACCCGGGGGACGCCGTCGTAGTCGATCGGAACGGCCTTCAGACCGGCCAGACGCTCCGCCACCAGGATGCCCTCGGCGAAGCCGACGTGCGCGAGCTGGAGCGTGGGGACCAGGTCGCCGACGGCCGAGACGGTCGGGACGTTGGTGCGCATGTACTCGTCGACCAGGACGTAACCGCGGTCCATGGCGACGCCCTGCTCCTCGTAGCCGAGACCGGCGGAGACGGGGCCGCGGCCGACCGCCACGAGCAGCAGCTCGGCCTCGAACTCCTTGCCGTCGGCCAGGGTGACCTTGACGCCGTCGGCGGTGTACTCGGCCTTCGAGAAGAAGGTGCCCAGGTTGAACTTGATGCCACGCTTGCGGAACGCGCGCTCAAGAAGCTTGGAGGAGTTCTCGTCCTCGAGGGGAGCGAGGTGCTTGAGGCCCTCGATGATCGTGATGTCCGACCCGAAGGACTTCCAGGCGGAGGCGAACTCGACGCCGATGACACCGCCGCCCAGGACGATCGCCGACTTCGGCACCCGGTCCAGGACGAGGGCGTGGTCGGAGGAGATGATGCGGTTGCCGTCGATCTCCAGGCCCGGCAGCGACTTCGGCACGGAGCCGGTCGCCAGGAGTACGTGGCGGCCCTGGACACGCCGGCCGTTCACGTCGACGGAGGTCGGGGAGGACAGGCGGCCCTCACCCTCGATGTAGGTGACCTTGCGGGAGGCGATCAGTCCCTGCAGGCCCTTGTACAGGCCAGCGACGACGCCGTCCTTGTACTTGTGGACGGCCGGTACGTCGATGCCCTCGAAGGTGGCCTTCACGCCGAACTGCTCGCTCTCGCGGGCCTGGTCGGCGATCTCGCCCGCGTGCAGCAGGGCCTTGGTGGGAATGCAACCCCGGTGCAGGCAGGTACCGCCGACCTTGTCCTTCTCGATCAGGGCGACGTCCAGGCCCAGCTGCGCCCCGCGCAGGGCCGCGGCGTAACCACCGCTACCACCGCCGAGGATCACTAGGTCGAAAACGGTGCTGGCGTCGTTCGCCACGTCACGTCCTCCATGCATGTGCGCCACGCCGGTCTCCAGTGACCGGTCGGCGGCTGGTGTCCGGCCGCTCTTTGCTCTCGGCCCTTCGGTGGGGGCCCTGTCCTGCCGAGGCCCATCTTCGCACTTGTCGGCGCAGGACGAGACGCCGGGCTGGTGTGTGAGACGTCGCACTCCTCGCTCCCGCCACCTGTGCCACGGCAGGACGACGGGGCCCCGCCCTACCCGCGCGCGGGGCCCCGTCGCCGAAAAACGAGCGCGGACCTCAGCCCAGGTCGCCCACGGCGGTCAGCTCGGCCAGCCGCACCAGCGTCCGTACGGCCGTCCCCGTGCCGCCCTTCGGCGTGTACCCGAACGGCCCGCCCTCGTTGAAGGCCGGCCCCGCGATGTCCAGGTGCGCCCAGGTGATCCCCTCACCCACGAACTCACGCAGGAACAGCCCGGCGACCAGGCCGCCGCCCATCCGCTCGCCCATGTTGGCGATGTCGGCGGTCGAGGAGTCCATGCCCTTGCGCAGGTGCTCCGGCAGCGGCATCGGCCAGGCCGGCTCGCCGACCTCCTCGGCGGCCTCGTGCAGCGAGGAGCGGAACGCGTCGTCGTTGGCCATGATCCCGAACGTCCGGTTGCCCAGCGCCAGCATCATCGCGCCGGTCAGCGTCGCCACGTCCACGATCGCGTCCGGCTTGTCCTCGGAGGCCGCCCACAGCGCGTCGGCGAGGACGAGGCGGCCCTCGGCGTCGGTGTTGAGGACCTCCACGGTCTTGCCGCTGTACATGCGCAGCACGTCACCCGGCCGGGTCGCGGAGCCCGAGGGCATGTTCTCGGCCAGCGCCAGCCAGCCGGTGACATTGACCTCCAGGCCGAGCCGCGCGGCGGCGACGACCGCGGCGAAGACCGCCGCGGCACCGCTCATGTCGCACTTCATCGTCTCGTTGTGGCCGGCCGGCTTCAGCGAGATGCCGCCCGAGTCGTACGTGATGCCCTTGCCGACGAAGGCGAGGTGCTTCTTCGCCTTGGAGGAGGTGTACGACAGCTTCACCAGGCGCGGGCCCGCCGCGGACCCGGCGCCGACGCCGAGGATGCCGCCGTAGCCGCCCTTGACGAGAGCCTTCTCGTCGAGCACCTGCACCTTGATGCCGTGCTCCTTGGCCGCGGCCTGGGCGACGGCCGCGAACGCCTCCGGGTCGAGGTCGTTCGGCGGCATGTTGATCAGGTCGCGGGCGCGGTTCAGCTCCTCGGACACGGCCGCGGCCCGCTCGATCGCCGCCTTGTGGGCGCGGTCGCGGGGCTTGCCGCCGAGCAGGGCGGCCTCGGCGAGTGGACCCTTGGCGTTCTTGGCCTTGGCGTCGCTCTTGCCGCTGTCCTTGTAGGTGTCGAAGGAGTACGCGCCGAGCAGCACGCCCTCGGCCACCGCGCCGACGTCCGCGGCGTCCGTCAGAGGCAGCGCGAACGCGGCCTTCTTGGTGCCGGACAGGGTGCGGGCGGCCACGCCGGCGGCCCGGCGCAGCGCCTCCGCGCCGAAGCCGGAGTCCTTCGCGGGCTCGGCGCCCAGGCCCACCGCCACCACGAGCGGCGCCTTGAAGCCGGCCGGGGCGGGCAGCTTCGTCACCTCGCCCTCGGCGCCGGAGGCACCGAGGGTCTCCAGGACGTCGGCGAGCCGGCCGTCGTACGCCTTGTCCACGGCCTCGGCGCCCGGTGCGACGACCAGGTCCCCGGCCCGGGCATCAGTGCCCTTGGCAACACCGATCACGATCGCGTCGACCCGGAGGCCGGGCGCCGCTGCGGTGCTGAGAGTGAGAGCAGTCACGGTGGTGAGATCTCGCTTCCATTGAATTCTGGTGTGGCCGAAAACGGGTGGGTCGACCGGGCCCGAGAAGCGACCCTAGGCCTCTCCTGCGGCACGGTCTTCACCTGGGCAGGCACACACCCGTCATTCGTCTGGTTCCGGCGAGCGTACGCCTCGGTGCACGGTGCGGCTGCGGGCCGGGAGATCATCGTCGGGTACGTTGCCGCCCACCCTGGAGCCCACCCGGTGAGACGCCCCCTCCTGCTCGTAGCCCTGACGGTGCTGCTGGCGGCCTGCACGACCCCCTCCGACGACGACGGCGGCGGCGCCGACCGGGCGGGCGGTGACCGCTGGCAGCCCCGTCCCGGCGTCGCCTGGCAGTGGCAGCTCCGCGGCCGGATCGACACGAGTGTCGACGTTCCGGTCTACGACATCGACGGCTTCGACCAGCCGAAGGCGACGGTGACCGCGCTGCACCGCGAGGACCGCAAGGTCATCTGCTACCTCTCCACGGGCGCCTGGGAGGACTGGCGCCCCGACGCGAAGAAGTTCCCCGGGTCGGTGCTGGGCCGCGGCAACGGCTGGGAGGGCGAACGCTGGCTCGACATCCGCCGTACCGACATCCTGGAACCCCTGATGGCGGCCCGCGTCGACATGTGCCGCGACAAGGGCTTCGACGCGGTCGAGCCCGACAACATGGACGGCTACCGCAACCGCACCGGCTTCCCCCTCAAGGCCGCCGACCAGCTCCGCTACAACCGCCTGATCGCGAAGCTCGCCCACGACCGCGGCATGGCCGTGGGCCTCAAGAACGACCTGGACCAGATCCCGCAACTGGTCGGGGACTTCGACTTCGCGGTCAACGAACAGTGCGCCCAGTACGGCGAATGCGCCGACCTGTCGCCCTTCGTCGAGGCCGGCAAGGCCGTCTTCCACGTCGAGTACGAACTCCCCACCCGCCGCTTCTGCGCCGACTCCCGCCGCCTGAAGCTGAGTTCGATGCTCAAGAAGTACGAGCTCGGGGTGTGGCGCCGGGCCTGCTAGCGCCCCAGGACCAGTGCCACGAGCGCCACGGTGGCCGCCGTCTCCGCGAGAGCGCCGAACACGTCACCGGTCACCCCGCCGAACCGCCGGACGCAGTGGCGCAGGAGGAGTTCGGCGACCGCGAGAGCGGCGAGGACCGCGAGGGCCGTGCGCAGGGCGTCGTACGGTCCGAGGAGCCCCCCGGCGGCCGTCGACGCGAGCGTGACGGCGAGGGCGGCGAGGACCGCGCCCCGCACCGGGACCGCCCCCGCCACCGCCGCCCCCAGCCCCTCCGGCCGGGCGGCCGGCACCCCGGAGCGGGCGGCCAGGGTGAGAGACAGGCGGGCGGCGGTCGCCGAGACGACGGCGGCCACGGCACCCCGGGTCCACGAGTCGGCGTAGAGCTGCGACAACGCCGCCACCTGGGCGAACAGCACGAGGGCGAGGGTGATCACACCGAACGGTCCGATGTCCGACCGCTTCATGATCCGCAGCGCGTCCTCGGCGGGTCTGCCGCTGCCCAGCCCGTCCGCGGTGTCCGCGAGCCCGTCCAGGTGCAGCCCGCGGGTGAGCACGGCGGGTACGGCCACGGAGGCGACGGCGGCGAGCAGCGGCTCCGCGCCCAGGAGGAGCAGGAGCGCACCGAGTCCGGCCGCGCCCGCGCCGATCACCAGCCCGGCCGCCGGGGCGCACAGCATGCCGTCGCGGGCCGCCTTGCGGTCCCAGCGGGTCACCTCGACCGGGAGCACGGTGAGGGTGCCGAAGGCGAAACGGAGGCCGTCCTGCCAGGAGGGCGCGGGCGCGGGGGAGGGCGGCGGGGGCGTGGACACCGGCGCAGGTTACCCGGAGGTCGGGCGAGCGCCCCGCGCAGCCGCGGATAAAGTGCCTATATGGGACATTGGCTGGAGCGGAACATCGTCGAACCGGGCAAGCTGCCCCTGCTCCTGGCCCTCACCGCGTTCGTGCTCACCTTCCTGATCACCCGGATCGTCACCCGCATGATCCGGGCCGGCAAGGGCCCCTTCGGCAACGTCAGCGCCGGGGGAGTGCACATCCACCACGTGGTCCCCGGTGTCGTCCTCACCGTCCTCGGCGGCTTCGGCGCGGTCGCCAGCGGCCGGCACGGCTTCGGCTCGGCCGTCTTCGCGGTCGTCTTCGGCATCGGCGCGGGCCTGGTGCTGGACGAGTTCGCGCTGATCCTGCACCTCGACGACGTCTACTGGACCGAGGCGGGCCGCAAGAGCGTGGAGGTCGTGGTGCTCACCGCGGCCCTGGTCGGACTGGTCCTGTGCGGGTTCTCGCCCTTCGGGGTCGACGGCCTGGACCAGGACGAACTCCAGGACCGCGGCTCCGTCCTCATGAGCGTGGCCGTGAACTTCCTGTTCTCCCTCCTCGCCCTCGCCAAGGGGAAGGCCCGCACCGCGATCTTCGGCGTGATCGTCCCCCTCGTCGCCCTGGTCGGCGCCATCCGGCTGGCCCGCCCCGGCTCCCCCTGGGCCAAGCGGTTCTACCGCCGCCGCCCGCGCGCCCGCACCCGCTCGACCCTGCGCGCCTACCACCACGACCGCCGCTGGGCCGGCCCCCGCCGCAGACTTCAGGACCTGATCGGAGGCAAGCCGGACCCCCTGCCGCCCCGGGCCCTCGAACGCCCGTGACGCAGCGCGGAGACCCCGCACAGCACCAGCACCGCCGCGATCGCCGCCAGATGCTCCTTGCCGGCCAGGTTCTCCTTCAGGACCACCTCGACCACCATCGCCGCGACCACCACGCCCGCGGTGACGTACGCGCGGTAGCGCAAGCCCAGGAACACGGCCAGGCCCACCACGGCCGCCGACGGGCCGGTGTCCACCACGTGCGCGTCCGAGGCCGGCAGGCCCAGTGGGTGGCCGGGGCCCAGCCAGATGCCCACGCGCGCGTACAGCGTGCCGGCGAGCGTGGCGACGTACGCGAGGGTGAGCGTCCGCCACCGGCCCAGGCAGATCTCGGCGATCCCGAACACCAGCAGAACCTGCGCCAGGGCACCCCAGACGGGCAGGTCCAGAGCGGGCACGAACAGGGACAGGGGGGTGCGCAGCAGGGCGAGCCACAGCGGGTCCTCGGCACGCACCGCCCCGACGTTCTGCACGAACTGATAGCCCCAGGACCGGTTGTGCACGACGTGCAGGCCCGCCGTCAGACAGACCGCCGCGACCGACAGCGGGACCGCCCGCCACCGGCGCCTGAGCAGCGGCTCCCGCACGGTGACGTACAGCAGCCCCCATTCGGCCCGGGCCCAGCGGGCGAGCGTGTTCATCCGGTGGTCCTCGTCCCCGTCGGCTTCGGCAGCGCCGGCGCCTCCAGGAACCCTTCCGCGCGCGCCGACGCGAGGCCGATGCGCGGCAGGTCCGCGCTCTTCTCGAAGAGCAGGAACCGCGGCTCCCAGATGGGCCGGTACTTGGCGTTGGCGCGGTACAGCGACTCGATCTGCCACCAGCGGGAGAAGAAGGTGAGCAGCGAGCGCCACAGCCTCAGCACCGGCCCGGCGCCGAGACGCGCACCACGTTCGAAGACCGAGCGGAACATGGCGAAGTTCAGTGAGACCTGGGTGATCTGGATCTCGTGCGCTGCGCGCAACAGCTCGATGACCATGAACTCCATCAGGCCGTTGTCGCCGTCCCGGTCGCGCCGCATCAGGTCGAGCGAGAGCCCGTGCGGACCCCAGGGCACGAAGGAGAGCAACGCCCTCAACCCGCCCTCGGCGTCCGTGCATTCGAGCATCACGCACCGCCCGTCGCCCGGCTCCCCGAGCCGCCCCAGCGCCATGCTGAACCCGCGCTCGGTGGCCCCGTCCCGCCAGTCGTCGGCCCGCTCCAGCAGATACGCCAGCTCGGCCGCGGGAATGTCCTCGTGGCGCCGGACGCGCACGGTGTACCCGGCCCGCCGCACCCGGTTGTGGGCCTGCCGCACGGTCCGCATGGCCCGCCCCTCCAGCGTGAACTCGGCGACCTCGACGATCGCCTCGTCACCGAGTTCCAGGGCGTCCAGACCGTGCCGCGCGTACACCGTGCCCGCCTCCTCGCCCGCGCCCATCACCGCCGGGATCCAGCCGTGCGCCCGCGCCTGGGCGAGCCACGGCTCGATCGCGCCCGGCCACGCCTCCGGGTCGCCGAGGGGATCGCCGGAGGCCAGCGACACCCCGCCGATCACGCGGTAGGCGACGGCCGCCTTGCCGGTCGGGGACCAGACGACGCTCTTCTCCCGCCGCAGCGCGAAGTAGCCGAGCGAGTCCCGCTCGCCGTGCCGGTCCAGGAGCGCCCGCAGCCGCCGTTCGTCGTCCTCGGTGAGCGGGTCGACGGCACGCCGGGAGCGGAAGGCGGCGTAGAGGACGGCGAGGACCAGGGCCGTGCTGAGCACGTTGATCGTGACGTCGGCCCAGTTCGGGGTCGTGATGCCCGGGGAGCGGGAGCCGTCGGCGGCGACGGAGACCAGCCGCAGGGTGCCGTACCGCCAGCGTTCCGCGAAGGTCGAGGGGTCCCGCGCCTGGTTGGTGACGGTCACCAGGAGCGCCGCGAGCAGTGAGGACACCAGCAGCCCGCCGACGGCGACGGCCGCGGCGAGCTTCGGGTTGGACCGGTCGCCCTTCGCGTAGAACTCCCGCCGACCGGCCAGGAGCGCGGCGACGAACAGGGCGGTGAGGACGAGGGAGACCCAGTTCTGCGCGTACCGCCTGACCTCGGGGAAGGCCATCGCGACGGCGAACAGCGCGAGGAAGGGGCCGGCGAGCGCGAGGTTCAGGATCCACGCGGCCCGCTTCCGGCGCCGCATGGTGATCGCCAGGAACCCCGTGAACACCCCGGAGGCGAAGCCGGCGGTCAGCAGGTACGGCGTGAAGAAGTCCTCCTGGTTGTGCCGCCGCACGTCCTGCCCCAGCGAGACCCACACCGCACTGAGGAAGTTGACGAACGCGACGCCCCGCAGATACCAGACGGCCAGCCCGGCGGCCCGCCGCGAGGCGGGCGTCGACGCACGGGCCGCGGCGCCCGGCCGGACGGCCGCGTCCCGTACATCCGGAGGTCGGTCCTGTACCGCGGCAATTCGGACATCTCCCATGAACGGGGATCATGCCCTCTGCCCGCCGCGACGCCGTTCAGCCACGACCGAACCGGTCGAACGCTAGGCCTCGTTCTTCTCGGATTCCCCGGAGCCGCCCGGCTTCCCGGAGACACCCGGCTCCTCCGAGGTGCCCGGCTTCTCGGAGACGCCCGGCTCCTCCGAGGTGGCCGGCTTCCCGGAGGCGGCCGGCTGTTCCGAGGGATCCGGCATCCCGAAGGCGGCCGGCTCCTCCGAGGCATCCGGCTCCTCGGAGACGTCCACCTTCTCCTCGACGGCCGTCTTCTCTTCGAGGTCCGGCTTCTCCTCGGCGTCCGGCTTCTCGGGGAGTTCGGCGGCCAGGGCCGCCGCGGCCTGCACCAGCGGCAGCGCCAGCAGCGCTCCCGCTGCCTCCCCGACCGTCACCCCGTGGTCGAGCAGCGGCTCCAGCGCCATCCGGTCCAGCGCCTTGGCCTGTCCCGGCTCGCCGCTGTTCTGTCCGGCCAGCCACCAGTCCGGCGCCCGGAACGCGATCCGCTGCCCCACCAGCGCACAGGCGGCCACCACGACCCCGTCCAGGATCACCGGCATCTTCCGCACCGCGCTCTGCAGCAGGAAGCCCGTGAGCGCGGCGAGGTCGGCGCCGCCCACCGTCGCCAGCAGCTGCAACTGGTCCCCGAGCACCGGCCGGGCCCGCCGGAGCGCGTCCCGGATCGCCGCGCACTTGCGCATCCAGGCCAGGTCGTCGATCGCCTGCCCGCCCCGCCCGGTCACCACCGACGCGTCGGTGCCGCACAGCGCGGCGATCAGCGTGCCCGCCGCCGTGGTCCCGCCCACGCTCACATCGCCGAGCACGACCAGATCCGTACCGGAGTCGGCCTCCTCGTCGGCGACCGCGACCCCGGCGCGGAAGGCGGCCTCCGCCTCCTCCGCGGTCAGCGCGTCCTCGATGTCGATCCGCCCGCTGCCGCGCCGCACCCGATGCCCCGCGACCTCCGAGGGCAGTGCCTGGGGGTCGCAGTCCAGCGCCATGTCGACGATCCGTACCGGCACCCCGAGCCGCCGGGCGAGCACGGACACCGGCCGGCCGCCCTCCAGGACCTCGCGCACCAGCTCGGCGGCGCTGCCCGCGGGCCGTCCCGAGACGCCCAGTTCGGCGATGCCGTGGTCGCCGGCGAACAGCACGACCCGCGGCCGTTCCACCGGCCGTACCACCGCCGACGACTGCGCCGCGGCCAGCCACTCACCCAGTTCGTCCAGCCGTCCCAGCGCTCCGGGCGGCACGATCTGACGCTCCCGGCGCGCCTCGGCGTCGCGGCGCACCCCGCCGTCGGCGCGCTCGATCAGATCGGAGAAGTCGTCGAGATTCAGCGAGCTCATTCGCCGAACAGTACCGGCCCTGATCGAACACGGCGGCGCCACATCGCCACGACGACCGCGCGACGTCGTTGCACTCAAGATCGCCATCCCATACGTTCCGTTATGCGGTGAATTGTCGTACGTCTTCGGGAGTCGCCATGTCAGCATCCCCCGCGCCTTCCGTACGGCGCCTTCGCTCCACCGCCCGCGCGATGCTGCCCTTCTCCGAGCCGGAGAGCTGGCTGGACGTGGGCACCGGCGACGCCCGCTTCCCCGCGACGGCCAGAGAGGTCTTCCCCTACACCTCGTTCGACGGCCTGGACCGCACCCCCCGCGTCGAGGAGGCCCGCTGGGCCGAACGCGTCGAGGAGGCCCACATGGGCCGTCTGACGGACCCGCAGATCACCGCCCGGCTCCGGTCCCGCTACGACGTGGTCAGCGTCCTCCACCACCTGCCGCACACCGCCGACCTCCACGCGGAGGTCGCCGCGGCCCTGGCGGTGCTCCGCCCCGGCGGCCATCTCCTGCTCGAACTCCCCGACCCGCACTGCGCGTTCGCCGCACTCCTGGGCCCGCGATGGCACGCCCACACCCGGCCCGGGACCCCGCCGCTGACCCCGCTGGAGGACCTGCGCGCCGAACTGGAGTCCCAGGGCTGCACGATCGTCACCACGGACCGCGCCGCGGCGCACACCCCGCACGACCTCTCGTCCGCGCTGTCCCTGGTCCTGCCGAAGTCCTTCCCCTCCTGGGCGACCCGGTCCCTGCTGGCCGCGGCCAGGGCGACGGACCACACCCTGGCCCCGCTCCTGCGCCGCACCCGCTTCTCGAACACCTACCGGGTGATCGCCCGCAAGGCCGCGGCAGCGCGTGTCACCGGCGCCGCGTCAGCCGCGTAGCACCAGCGCCTGGCCCGCCACCACCAGCAGCACCTGCTCGCACTCGCCCGCGAAGGCCGCGTTGAGGCGCCCGAGTTCGTCCCGGTAACGCCGTCCGGACGCGGTGGCCGGGACGATGCCCGAGCCCACCTCGTTCGACACGGCGACGACCGTTCGCCGCGTCGTCCGCACCGCCTCCGTGAGATCCCGCACCCGCGCCCGCAGCGCCCGCGCCCCGCCGCCGGCCCACTCCGCGTCGTCCCACGCCCCGACCGCGTCCATCGCGTCCGTCAGCCACAGGGACAGACAGTCCACGAGCAGCGGCGGCCCGTCGTCCTTCAACAGCGGCGCCAGGTCGCAGGTCTCGGTCGTACGCCAGGATCCCGGCCGGCGCTCCCGGTGCGCGGTGACGCGCTCGGCCCACTCGCCGTCCCCGCCCCGGGTGCCGCCGGTCGCGACGTACAGCACGTCGGGGAAGGCCTCCAGACGCCGCTCGGCCTCCACCGACTTCCCGGACCGCGCCCCACCGAGCACCAGCGTCCGGCGCGGCACATCCGGTACGTCCCCGTAGGCGCCGACCGTCAGGGTCGTCCCGTCCGGCACGGCCCGTGCCCCGGCCGCCGCGAGCCGCCGCCGCACCTCGGGGCCCGAGGGCACGTCATGGTCCAGATGGACGGCGACGACGTCCGTCGTCGGCCCGAGCGCCCCCACGGCCCGCAGCCTGGCGAGCGCGTCCGGCCGCCCCACCACGTCGGCGAGGACCATGTCGTACGTCTCGGCGGACCCGTTCTCCAGCCCGGCCGGCGCGGCCCCCGGCGGCAGATACAGCAGCCGCTGCCCGTCGGGCCCCGTCACCGCGTAGCCCGTGCCGGGCGAGTCCATCGCCACCGCCCGCACCCGATGCCCCGTCAGCAGCGCCAACTCCCGGCCGTCCGGCACCCGGCCCGGCTGCGGCAGCCCGGCCGGCACCTCGACCGCCGGCCCGTCGTGCGGATGGGACAGCAGCACCTGCCCCACCCCTCCCAGCGACTGCCCCGCCCGTGCCGCCGCGAAGACCGCCCCGGGCGTCAGATCGAGCAGCAGCGCCCCGTCCACGAGCAACGAGGTCGCCGCCCGCGCATCCGTCCCGAGCGCGGCCGCACAGGCCGCGCAGGGACAGTCGGGGCGGGGCAGTCCAGAGGGACCGGCGGTACCGAGCAGAGTCACATCCACGCTCAGATTCTCGCCGGTGGTGGCACGTACCGCGCGCCTGGGGCTCCTCCTGAGGGGCGCGTCCCAAGGGGCGCGGGGAACCGCGCCGTCAGCCCCACCGGCCCGCACGGTGACGACGACCCGCAGTTTCTTCTTCTTCGATGCCTGACCCGGCGGAGCGAATAGGCTCCTGGTGTGCAATGTGCTCACACCAGGGAGGCGTACATGGCGGCATGGACGTGGCGGTTCGAGAAGTCCGACGGCACCGAGGTTCAGCCCGCGGTGGTGCCCGAGGAGTTCACCACGCAGGGGGACGCCGAGTCCTGGATCGGGGAGTACTGGAAGGAACTCCTCGAAGGCGGCGCCGACCAGGTGCACCTGTCCGAGGACGAGACGAAGATCTACGGGCCGATGAGCCTGCACGCCCAGGACGCGTAGCCCGCAGGGGCGGCCGGACACCGGCCGCCCCTGCCTCGCCGCCCGTCCGGCGAGATGATGCCT
This sequence comes from Streptomyces sp. NPDC032822, assembly GCF_055578825.1. NCBI lineage: Bacteria > Bacillati > Actinomycetota > Actinomycetes > Kitasatosporales > Streptomycetaceae > Streptomyces > Streptomyces sp. NPDC032822. The sequence goes on from NZ_JBVIOL010000001.1 coordinate 1,223,065, forward strand.
GTGATGCCTGTGATGTCCGTGTCACCGCACCCGGTGACGATTCCCGGCCTCGGATGCGGTCTAGCCGCCGGCCTCGACGCCCGCACGGCTCAGCCCCGCGCCCCGCACCCCACACAGGTGCAGCAGCGCGGCGACCCCCCGGTACGGATCCGTCCGCCCGGCCCGCTCCTCGGCCGCCAGCAGCGTCCCGACGTCGGCCGGGATGTCCGCCTCGTCGGCCGCGGTGTCCGTGAACACCCGGACGCCGTACCAGGCCTGCAACGGCGCCCCGATGCCCGCGAGGGTCGCGGTGAGCGTCGCCAGCCGGTCGGCCCGGACGTCCAGGCCCAGCCGGTTGGTGTATGCGGTGGTGTCGAAGGCGGCCAGCGCACCGGCCCAGTCACCCAGCAGCCCCGGCCGCATGGCCAGCGCGTCCGCGTTGCGCACGAGCAGCGACAGCAGCCCGCCCCGGGCGAGCATCCGGGCCAGCCCCGCCAGCAGCGGATCGGGCTCCTCGATGTACATGAGCACGCCGTGGCACAGCACCACGTCGAAGCTGCCCGGCAGGAAGTGCACCCCGGTGTCCCGGCCGTCGCTCTGCACCAGCCGCACCCGGTCCCGGATGCCCACCGGCTCGGCGGCCAGCGTCTCCCGGGCGGCGGCGATCATCCTGGGGTCCTGCTCGACGCCGGTGACCTGATGCCCGGCCCGGGCCAGCCGCAGCGCCTGCGTGCCCTGGCCCATCCCCACGTCGAGCACCCTCAGGCGCTGTCCCACCGGGAACCGCCCGGCTATCTGCTCATCGAGCTGCCGGGCCACCAGCTCCTGTCGTACGACGTCCCGCAGCCCGCCCAGCCGGTCCAGCCAGGCATCCGCCGCGCCCCCCGAGAACGGCGTAGTGCTCAGGGCCGCTCTCCACGCTTGACCTGCGGCTTGGGCAGCCGGAGCCGGCGCATCTGGAGCGAGCGCATCAGGGCGTAGGCCACCGCGCCGCGCCGGTTCTGGTCCGGGAAGCGCTCGGCCAGCCGCTTCTTCAGGCGGAAGCCGCTGAGCGCCGAGTCGAGCACGATCAGCACGATCACGACCAGCCACAGCAGCAGAGCGATGCTCTGCAGCGCGCCCACCCGCACCATGCTCAGCACGAGGATGACCACGGCCATCGGCAGGAAGAACTCGGCGATGTTGAACCGCGAGTCGACGGAGTCACGCGCGAACTTGCGCACCGGGCCCTTGTCACGGGCGGGAAGGTACCGCTCGTCACCCCCGGCGAGCGCCTGGCGCTGCTTGTCCAGCTGGACACGCCGCTCGTCGCGCTGACGCTTGGATGCCTCCTTGCGCGTGGTCGGCGTGTTGGCCACGCTGCGGCGCTGGGTCTGGGCCTCACTGCGCTTGGGCGTGGGCCGACCCTTCTTCGCCTGCGGGTCACGGGTCTGCTTGGAGTCGGTCAGGGGCGCCTTGTCGGCGGCCGGGGCCTTCTCATCCTTGGCACGGCTACGGAACACAAAACCCAAGGGTACGGGGTGCGGGGGCATGGACCCCAGCCCGGCGGGGAACGATCCGGCAACGCCGGTCGTCTGTAGGGAGGACAGGGAGCCCTGACGGTCACCTACTCCTTACGCCGGAGCCGGGCCTTGCTCAGTCGTCCTTGGGGATGAGCGCATCGGTCCCCGAACAGTGCGGTAATGGATGCAGGGCCCGTACTGTGGGTGCTGTTGCAGAGCTGGAGCCGGAAGTCGTCAGAAGGGGGCGCGCGAAGCCCATGAGCGGTGTCATGAAGCGTATGGGGATGATCTTCCGCGCGAAGGCGAACAAGGCCCTTGACCGGGCCGAGGACCCGCGCGAAACCCTCGATTACTCGTACCAGAAGCAGCTGGAGCTGCTGCAGAAGGTGCGTCGCGGAGTCGCCGACGTGGCGACCTCGCGCAAGCGCCTGGAACTCCAGCTGAACCAGCTGCAGTCCCAGTCGTCCAAGCTGGAGGACCAGGGCCGCAAGGCACTCGCGCTGGGCCGTGAGGACCTGGCCCGCGAGGCGCTGTCCCGTCGCTCCGCGCTCCAGCAACAGGTGACCGACCTGGAGACCCAGCACTCCACGCTCCAGGGCGAGGAGGAGAAACTCACTCTGGCGGCCCAGCGGCTCCAGGCCAAGGTCGACGCCTTCCGCACCAAGAAGGAGACGATCAAGGCCACGTACACCGCGGCCCAGGCACAGACCCGCATCGGCGAGGCGTTCTCCGGCATCTCCGAGGAGATGGGCGACGTCGGCCTGGCCATTCAGCGCGCCGAGGACAAGACGGCCCAGCTCCAGGCCCGCGCCGGCGCGATCGACGAACTGCTCGCCTCGGGCGCCCTGGACGACCAGTCCGGCATGCACAAGGACGACATCCAGGCCGAGCTGGACCGGCTCTCCGGTGGTACGGATGTAGAGCTGGAACTCCAGCGGATGAAGGCGGAGCTGGCCGGCGGCGGCACCGGGAAGCAGGCCATCGAAGGTGGCACGAGCCAGCAGCAGACCCCGCAGCAGCCGCAGGACACCCCGCGTTTCGACAAGCAGTGACGGCAGCGACCGCGACGACCGCGGCAACGACCCGCAGGGCCCACGCCTGAGGAGGGCGACATGATCGTACGGATCATGGGGGAGGGGCAGGTGAGGCTGGCCGACGGCCACCTCACCGAGCTGAACAAGCTGGACGACGAACTCCTGAGGGAGATGGAGAACGGCGACGGCCCCGGCTTCCGCGACACCCTGACAGCCCTGCTGTCCAAGGTCCGCGAACTGGGCGAGCCGCTGCCCGACGACTCCCTGGAACCGTCGGAACTGATCCTCCCGTCACCGGGCGCGACCCTGGAAGAGGTACGGGAGCTGCTGAGCGACGACGGCCTGATCCCGGGCTGAGTCCGAGCCGCACCTCTCATCCCCTGGACACACGTGAACACCCTCGACCGCGCCCGGCGCCACCTCAAAGCACACCCGATGGCGCTGGACGCGGCCCTCGCCGCCGGCGTCCTCGCCTGCATGGTGGCCGGCTCGTTCGTCGACCCGCACGGCGAGCACGACGTCAGCTGGAGCGTCCGCACCCCCGACCCGCTGAGCCTGGTCCTCATCGTGCTCGCGTCCGCCACCCTGGTGTTCCGCCGCCGCGCCCCGAAGACCGTCCTCGCCCTCACCGTCGGCTTCTCGCTCGTCGAGGCCGTCACCGGCGACCCCCGCGCCCCCGTCGCGATGGCCGCGGTCATCGCCCTCTACACCGTCGCCGCGTCCACCGACCGCCCCACCACCTGGCGCGTCGGCCTGCTCACCATGACCGTCCTGACCGGCGCCTCCATGCTCGCCGGCCCACTGCCGTGGTACGCCCAGGAGAACCTCGCGATCTTCGCCTGGACCGGCATCGGCGCCACCGCGGGGGACGCCGTCCGCAGCCGGCGCGCGTTCATCCACGCCATCAGGGAGCGCGCTGAGCGGGCCGAGCGCACCCGCGAGGAGGAGGCCCGCCGCCGGGTCGCCGAGGAACGCCTGCGCATCGCCCGCGACCTGCACGACGTGGTCGCCCACCACATCGCCCTGGTCAACGTCCAGGCCGGAGTCGCCTCCCACGTCATGGACAAGCGGCCCGACCAGGCCAAGGAGGCGCTGGCCCACGTACGGGAGGCCAGCCGCTCGGCGCTGAACGAACTGCGGGCCACGGTCGGGCTGCTGCGCCAGTCCGGCGACCCGGAGGCACCGACCGAACCGGCCCCCGGCCTGGTCCGGCTCGACGAACTCGTCGCCACCTTCCGCAACGCCGGGCTGCAGGTCGAGGTCGCCCGCGCGGACCACAACACCACCCTGCCCGCCGCCGTCGACCTGGCCGCCTACCGCGTCATCCAGGAGGCCCTCACCAACGTGCAGAAGCACGCCGGGACGGAGGCCAAGGCCGAGGTCAGCGTCGTCAGGGTGGGACCGAACATCGAGATCACCGTCCTCGACGACGGGGCCGGCGAGGACGACGACCCCGACAGCGGCGGCGGCCACGGCCTGCTCGGCATGCGCGAGCGGGTCACCGCCCTGCGCGGCACCCTGACCACCGGCCCTCGCTACGGAGGCGGCTTCCGCGTCCACGCGATCCTGCCGATCAAGACCCGCACGACCACCACGGGAAAGCCGGGGGAATCCGTATGACCATCCGTGTCCTGCTCGCCGACGACCAGGCACTGCTGCGCAGCGCCTTCCGGGTGCTCGTCGACTCGGAGCCCGACATGGAGGTCGTGGGCGAGGCGTCCGACGGGGTGGAGGCGGTGCGGCTGACCAAGGAGCAGCGGGCCGACGTCGTCCTGATGGACATCCGCATGCCGGGCACCGACGGCCTCGCGGCCACCCGCATGATCAGCGCCGACCCCTCGCTCGCCCATGTCCGCGTGGTCATCCTGACGACGTTCGAGGTCGACGACTACGTCGTGCAGTCGCTGCGCGCGGGCGCCTCCGGCTTCCTCGGCAAGGGGTCCGAGCCCGAGGAACTCCTCAGCGCGATCCGGGTCGCGGCGGGCGGCGAGGCGCTGCTGTCCCCGGCCGCGACGAAGGGCCTCATCGCCCGCTTCCTCGCCCAGGGCGACGCGGGGGACGACGACCGCGACCCGGCCCGCGCGGAGCGCCTGGCCGCGCTGACCGTGCGGGAGCGCGAGGTCCTGGTCCAGGTCGCCGGCGGCCACTCGAACGACGAGATCGCCGATCGCCTGGAGGTCAGCCCGCTCACCGTGAAGACGCACGTCAACCGGGCCATGGCCAAGCTGGGCGCCCGGGACCGGGCACAGCTCGTGGTGACCGCGTACGAGTCGGGCCTGGTACGCCCGAGGGCGGAGTGATCTCGACGCTCCCGTAGCGCCGCGGCCGGCACCGGCGAGGGCGGCTTCCTCGCCCAGCCGCTCGCGGTGGTCGTGATCGGCGACCTGATCACCTCGACCCTGCCGACCCTGCCGACCCTGCCGACCCTGCTCCTGGTCTCGACGCTCTGCGCGATGCCCGAACTCCGGAACTCCGCAAGGAGCGCCGGGCGAAGAAGCGCGCGGCGAAGAAGGGCGGCCTGCCCGCCCAACAGGCCAAGGCCTCCGTCGTTTTGCCGTTCCGTATCCTGTGGCTCGAAGGGCTTCACGGGGGAAGGGGATACCGGCGGTGCCACTGAACAAGGACGACCCGAAATCGGTCGGCGGCTACAAACTGGTCGACCGGCTCGGCAGCGGGGGCATGGGGATCGTCTACCGGGGCAGGTCGCGGTCCGGCCGTGACGTCGCCGTCAAGGTGGTGCACGCCCAGTACGCCCAGGACGCGGTCTTCCGGTCCCGGTTCCGGCAGGAGATCGAGGCCGTCCGCAAGGTGAGCGGCGCCTTCACCGCGCCGGTGGTGGACGCCGATCCCGAGGCGGTACGGCCGTGGATGGCGACCCAGTACGTGGCGGGCCGCTCGCTGGCCGAGCGGATCCGTGCCGACGGCGCGCTGCGCCCCGCGGAACTGCGGCAGCTGGCCCTCGGGCTGGTGGAGGCACTGCGGGACATCCACCGGGCCGGGGTCGTGCACCGCGACCTCAAGCCCGGCAACGTCCTGATGGCCGAGGACGGGCCCCGCGTCATCGACTTCGGCATCTCCCGCGCGGTCGAGAACCACAACACCCTCACCGAGACCGGCCAGATGATCGGCACCCCGCCCTTCATGTCCCCGGAGCAGTTCACCGACGCCCGCACGGTCGGCCCCGCCTCGGACGTCTTCTCCCTGGGCGCGCTGCTGGTGTTCTCGGTCACCGGGCGCGGCCCCTTCGACACCGACAGCCCCTATCTGACCGCCTTCCGGGTCGTCCACGAGGCGCCCGTGCTGGACGGCATCTCCCAGCCGCTGCGCGCGGTGCTGGAACGCTGTCTGAGCAAGGAGACCGCCGACCGGCCCGAACTCGACGAGCTGACGAAGCAGTTCGAGGACGCACTGCCCGAGCCGGACCCCCGTGACCCGCTCACGGTGGCCCTGCGGGTGAACGCGCCGGGGACCGCCGAGCCGACGTCCGCCGGGGCCGACCCGGTGGCGGTGACGTCGGCCGGGCGGATCCGCCGGTCCGGGCGGGGCCGCCGCCCGTTGCTGGTGGCGGTCGGCACGGTGGGCGCCCTGACCCTGGGCCTGCTGGGGTACGTGCGGTTCGGGCCGGGATTCCCGGACAGTACGCCGGCGGCGGCGGGCGCCGCCCCGTCGGCGGCCTCCCGGTGGGCGGCGGCGCCCACCGGCTTCACGTCCTGGCAGTCGACGGCGTTCAAGACGGCACCGCGGGGCGAGACCAAGGCGCTGGGCGTGGACAGCGGTGAACTAGGCGACATCAACTGCCACCGCTACGAGAACGCGGTCTACTGCGCGGGCAACAACATCCTTCCGGTACGTCTGGACGGCCGTACCGGCGAGACCGTGTGGCGCTCGGCCCTTACGGTCGTCGGCACCGGCGCGGGGCTGAACTCCTTCATGCTCCTCGGAGTGCGGGACGGCGCGGTGCTCGTCCGGCAGGTCGTGTACACACGGAGCACCGGGAACTCGACGGTCAGTGTCATCGCCCTCGACGTGGACAGCGGCGAGCGGCTGTGGAGCCGCGAGGTGAACGACACGAGCATCGACCTCGCCATGTCCGGCGACCTCGTCCTGACCCCCGACACCAGTGGCCGGACGCTGACGGCCCGTTCCGCGCGCACCGGCGCCGCCCGCTGGACCGCGCAGCTGCCCGCCGACCACTACTGCCAGTTCCCCACGGTGGGCTCCGGCCTGTACGAGCACTGCTTCCCGGCGGACGAGAGCCGGTCCGCCGAGCTCCTGGAACTGGACCGGAGTGACGGGTCGGTGGTCCGGCGTCTGAAGACCCCGTACACGACCGGTCTGCTCGGCGCCGTCGACGGCAGGCTGGCCTTCGCGGTCGGCACCACGGGACCGACGCGCCCCGAGGAACTGACGTTCGGCGAGATCGTGCTGGTCGACCCGGACACCGGCGCCCGCACCACGACGAAACTGGCGAAGACCTACGCGGGTGCGGTGACGCTGGCCGCCGACACCCTGTGGATCACCGAGGCCAACGGCCAGGTGACCGCCGCCTCCCCGCTGACCGGCGAACAGCTGTGGCAGACCAGGACCGGTGCCGAGGGCTCGGGCCGGCCCACGTACGACGCCCGCACCCGCACCCTGTATTTGGCCAGCACCAGCGGCCGGGTGGCGGCCCTCGACGCGCGCAAGGGCACGCTGCTGTGGGAGACGGGCGCGCACGCCGAGCAGCTCGCCAGCGGCGACGTGACCAAGTCCGAGGTGCTGCTGTACGGCGGCGCGCTGATCGCGAACACCCCGGACGGCACCGTCTTCAGCGTCGACCCCGCCCACCCCGACCGGGAGCCCGTGTCGGAGTGAGCGGGGGAGGCCCCGAGCCCTACGGCAGCGCCAGCATCCGCTCCAGCGCCAGCTTCGCGAACGCCTCGGTCTCCTTGTCGACCTCGATGCGGTTGACGAGGTTGCCCTCGGCGAGGGACTCCAGGGTCCACACCAGGTGGGGGAGGTCGATGCGGTTCATGGTCGAGCAGAAGCAGACCGTCTTGTCGAGGAACACGATCTCCTTGTCCTCGGCCGCGAAACGGTTCGCGAGGCGGCGCACGAGGTTCAGCTCGGTCCCGATGGCCCACTTTGAACCGGCCGGGGCGGCCTCCAGCGCCTTGATGATGTACTCGGTCGAGCCGACGTAGTCCGCCGCGGACACCACCTCGTGTTTGCACTCGGGGTGCACCAGCACGTTCACGCCGGGTATCCGGGCGCGGACGTCCTCGACCGACTCCAGGCTGAAGCGGCCGTGCACCGAGCAGTGGCCCCGCCACAGGATCATCTTCGCGGCGCGCAGCTGCTCCACGGTCAGCCCGCCGTTCGGCTTGTGCGGGTTGTAGAGGACGCAGTCCTCCAGGGTCATCCCCAGCTCCCGCACCGCGGTGTTGCGGCCGAGGTGCTGGTCGGGCAGGAACAGGACCTTCGTCGTCGAGGGCTCGCCCTGCCCGAAGGCCCACTCAAGGGCCCGCTCGGCGTTCGACGACGTGCAGATCGTGCCGCCGTGCTTGCCCGTGAACGCCTTGATGTCCGCGGAGGAGTTCATGTACGAGACGGGCACGACCTGCTCGGCTATGCCGGCCTCGGTCAGCACGTCCCAGCACTCGGCGACCTGCTCGGCGGTGGCCATGTCGGCCATCGAGCAGCCGGCGGCCAGGTCGGGGAGGACCACCTTCTGGTCGTCGGACGTCAGGATGTCGGCCGACTCGGCCATGAAGTGCACACCGCAGAACACGATGTACTCGGCCTCCGGGCGCGCGGCCGCGTCCTTGGCCAGCTTGAAGGAGTCGCCGGTGACGTCCGCGAACTGGATGACCTCGTCGCGCTGGTAGTGATGGCCGAGGACGAACACCTTGTCCCCGAGCTTCTCCTTGGCGGCGCGGGCCCGCTCGACCAGGTCAGGGTCGGAGGGCGAGGGCAGGTCGCCGGGACATTCGACGCCCCGCTCGCTCTTCGGGTCGGCCTCGCGGCCGAGCAACAACAGGGCGAGCGGAGTCGGCTGTACGTCGAGCTCCGTGGTCTGGGCGGTGGTCACGGCACGCACCCTTTCTACTTTTCTCTACTTTTCGTCGAACTGACGTTATCTATCATAACCCGCTTCACGTCACTTTGACGATCGTCATAACGTCGATGTGACGTGAATCCCGAAGCCGGACCGGAGGCCGCTGTTCGCTTCAGCGCGTGTGTGCGAGCATGAAGAGAGAAGAAGAGGAAAGACCCGCCCTCGGCCCGGAATGAATCCGCGGCCCCGACGGTTGCAACCGTCGGCAAGCAGTCTCCGTACAACCCGGGAGAGATGTAGATGTCCGTATCGGACGAGACCAGCACCGCCACCGACGGCATCATCCTGTCCGACGCCGCCGCGGCGAAGGTCAAGGCCCTGCTCGACCAGGAAGGCCGCGAGGACCTGGCTCTGCGCGTCGCCGTTCAGCCCGGTGGCTGCTCCGGCCTGCGCTACCAGCTCTTCTTCGACGAGCGTTCCCTCGACGGCGACGTCCTCAAGGACTTCGACGGTGTCAAGGTGGTCACCGACCGCATGAGCGCCCCGTACCTGGGTGGCGCGTCCATCGACTTCGTCGACACCATCGAGAAGCAGGGCTTCACGATCGACAACCCGAACGCGACGGGCTCCTGCGCCTGCGGCGACTCCTTCAGCTAAGCCTCCTGCCCGGCCTTCGGCCGGGCACCAGAGCTGGACAGCCGAGCGACGAGAAGGCGGCGGCCCCCTCCGACAGGGCCGCCGCCTTCGCGCATGTCCGGGCGCGCGCTACCGCGCCCCGGACGCCTCCGGGAGCCGCGCCCCCGCCTTCTGCAGCGGGACCTCCTTGCCGTCCACCCCCACGACCGTACGGCCGCCCAGCGGCGCGTCCAGCGGCACGGTCTGCTGGTACACCTTCGCGATCATGATGCAGACCTTGTCCGGCCAGGGCGTCTCGGTCACCGTGACCCTCACCTCGCCCGAACTGCTCTCGCTCGCCGTCGCCTTGTAGTCGGCGCACACCCCGCCCGTGAAGTTCACGGTCAGCTCGTTCCCCTCGGCCGTGTAGCCGTCCACCTGGACGTCCCGGGTGGCCGGCGCGGCCGTCGGCTCGTCACCCGGTGAGGCCGGGGGCACGGAGGGCGCGGTCGGCTCCACGGACGGCGTGGCCGAGGTCAGGTACTTCGGGTCGACCGCCGGATGCGTCACCGTGAACGCGTCCTGCGCGCCCGCCGCCCGCACCTCGAACAGCCAGGACGGCACCAGCGCCTGCCGCCCGTCCACCGACTGCGACGCCAGCCCGAACACGGCCTTCTCGACCGTGATCGTCTCCTTCTGCCCGGCCGTCGGCGTGGCGGCGGTCTCCCCGGTGGGCTCCGCGGCGGACCCGGTGGACCCGGTGGACTCCCCGCAGGGCGCCTCCAGCCGGTCCTTCAGCGGTACGGGGCTCGCACAGCCCCCGATGCCCATGCGGTGGTCGGAGCCGGTCCCCGCGGAGGTGTTCATCAGCCCCAGCGTCCTCTCCGCGCTCAGCACGGGGTACGTGTCCCCCTTCGCCGGCGTCCTCACCTGGCCGTTGCCGCCCACCACTTCGCCCTGGGCGCTGACGGTGACGCCGGTCGTCCAGCCGTACGTGGGCAGCCCGCCGACCACCGGATCGGCGTTCACGATCCGCTGGGCGCCCGCGGTCTGGCTCGCGTCCAGCTTCGCGTCGTCCTGGCCCAGCGCCTTCAGGACCGGCGCGGCCGCCTGCTTCGCGACCGCCTCGCTCACCGGGTCGGCGGCCGTGTCGGCGGGGGTGTCCGCACACACGGTCTCGCTCTGGCAGGCGTCCGGGCCCGGCGCGTACCGGTGGAACGTCCAGGCACCCGGCGCCTGCCGGTTCACCTGGAGGCTCGGCCCCGAACCGTCCTTCGCGCCGACCCGCCAGTCCTGCCCCTGGAGCACCGGCTTCCCGGCGACGCCGAGCGCCTTCGCCAACGCGGCCACCTGCTCCTCGCCGACCATGCCGGCCGACCGGTACACCGGCGCCGAGCCGGGGCCGTCCGGGAGTGTGCCGTCGTCGGCGCGGTAGGTGGCGCCGTACGGGTTGGGCTCACCGGGCGCGATGCCGTGGGAACCGGCGGCCTCGGAGTAGCCGTCGAGCGCGAGCGGCGGGGGAGTGCCGTCGCCGCCCGCCCCGGACGTCGTACGGCCCCCGGTGCCTCCGGTGGCCGTGGTGGTGAGGTACGCCCCACCGCCCCCGACCAACAGCACGGCGGCGGCGACGGAGGCGGCGACCAGGGTGGGGCGACGCCGGGGCGGGGCGTCGCCTTCGGAGTCGGCCGCATCGCCCCCGGCAACACGCTCAGGGGCAGGGTCCGAGACACCCTCCCGCGCGGAGGCGTCGGAAGGATCGGAGGCGCCGGAGACCGGGGAGACCTCGGCGGCCTCCGCAACCTCGGAGACCTCGGCGGTCTCGCCTTCGCCGTCCGCGTCAGGCGGCGTATCGCCGTCGGCGGCAGGCTCCTCCGCGCCGGGCGCCTCGACGCCGTCCTCCGCCTCGGCGCCGGCGGCCTCATGCTCCGCCTCGACGTCCGCAGCCTCGTCCTCCGCCTCGATGTCCGCGGCTTCCTGCCCTGCCTCTGCCTTCGCCTCGGCCGCTGCGTCCTCTTGCTCCGCCTCGGCCCCGGCGGCTTCCTGTTCCGCCTCGGAGTCCACGGCCGTCCGGTTCTCCGAGGCTTCCGCCTCCGGAGACTCCGCCGCTTCCTCCGAGGCGGACCGCCCGTCCGAAACGCGCGGCTCCCCGGCGGAGCCGTCGGCACCGTCCTTCGGGCCGACGTCGTCGTGGTCGGGTCGCTCGGTGTTCACCGCATCGCTCCTTCGGCTGCGCATCTGTCCCATGACCCTGACCCGACCCTGTCAAAGAGGTCGGCCCACGGGTCGTATCCCGCATCCCCTTTACGGGGGACGCCGATGGGACGCAGCGGGGGAGCGCGCGGTTCCCGTCACGCGCTGTCTAGTCGCCGTACTCCGACATCGCGTCGAGGAGCCGGGCCGAAGCGGACGGTACGGTTACGCCGTGGATGAGTGACGGGGAGACCGGAAGGGCAGTGATCCGGTCGGGGACCGCCCAGTGGGGAGCCATCCGCGCGCAGTCACCGCGCAGCGACGCCAGATCGCCGTCCGGGTCGGCCGCGACGGGTGCAGGGACTTCGAGGTTCGTCATAGCCGCACCGTAGACACGGTCGGGCCTGCGAAGAAAGATCTACTATCGGGTAGTTTTGGCGGCTTCAGAGGCTCCCGCCGACCCGGTAGCGTGAACTGTCAATCCGTCTCCCCACAGGAGAGTCAACGCCGTGCGCATCGCAGTCACCGGCTCCATCGCCACCGACCACCTCATGACCTTCCCCGGCCGATTCGCCGACCAGTTCGTCGCGGACCAGCTGCACACGGTCTCGCTCTCCTTCCTGGTCGACAACCTCGACGTCCGCCGGGGTGGCGTCGGCGCGAACATCGCCTTCGGGATGGGGCAGCTCGGCACCGCACCGATCCTGGTCGGCGCCGCCGGCTTCGACTTCGACGAGTACCGGGCCTGGCTGGACCGGCACGGCGTCGACACCGCCTCCGTGCGGATCTCCGAGACCCTGCACACCGCCCGCTTCGTGTGCACGACGGACGCCGACCACAACCAGATCGGCTCCTTCTACACCGGCGCGATGAGCGAGGCCCGCCTCATCGAGCTCAAGACCGTCGCCGACCGCGTCGGCGGCCTCGACCTGGTGCTCATCGGCGCCGACGACCCGGAGGGCATGCTCCGCCACACCGAGGAGTGCCGCTCCCGGTCCATCCCCTTCGGCGCGGACTTCTCCCAGCAGATCGCCCGCATGGGCGGCGACGACATCCGCACCCTGCTGGACGGGGCGGCGTACCTCTTCTCGAACGAGTACGAGAAGGGCCTCATCGAGTCCAAGACGGGCTGGACGGACGAGGAGATCCTGTCCAGGGTCGGCCATCGCGTCACCACGCTCGGCGCCCAGGGCGTCCGTATCGAGCGGGTCGGCGAGGAGCCGGTCGTCGTCGGCTGCGCGCAGGAGGAGCGCAAGGCCGACCCCACCGGTGTCGGCGACGCCTTCCGTGCCGGTTTCCTCTCCGGCCTCGTCTGGGGCGTCTCCCTGGAGCGCGCCGCCCAGGTCGGCTGCATGCTCGCCACCCTCGTCATCGAGACGGTCGGCACCCAGGAGTACCAGCTGCGCCGCGGCCACTTCATGGAGCGCTTCACCAAGGCGTACGGCGACGAGGCCGCCGCCGAGGTCCAGAAGCACCTCGCGTAACCGCGCGTACCGCTAGGAGAGCCGGCGGACCACATGGGCCGAGCCCTGGTCCGCCGGCTCCTCGCCCACGTACTCCTGCCCGCGCATCTCGCACCACGCCGGGATGTCCAGCCGGGCCGCCTCGTCGTCCGAGAGCACCCGGACGAGGCCGCCCACCGGCACCCCGCCGAAGACCTTCGCCAGCTCGATCACCGGGATCGGGCACCGCTTGCCCAGGGCGTCCACGACCAGCACGTCGTCCCGCACCGCCACGGCGGGAGCGGGCGCCCCCAGCTTCTCCCGCACCGCGGCCACCGCCCCCGGCAGCACGTCGAGGAACCGCTCGACGTCCCCCTCGGGCGTCCCGAGCGGCAGTGACACCCGGACGTTCCCCTCGCTGAGCACGCCCATCGCCCGCAGCACATGGCTGGGCGTCAGCGTGCTGCTCGTGCAGGACGATCCGGACGAGACGGAGAAACCGGCCCGGTCCAGCTCGTGCAGCAGAGTCTCCCCGTCGACATAGAGACAGGAGAAGGTGACGACACCGGGCAGCCGCCGCTCCGGATCACCGACCACCTCCACGTCCGGCACCAGCCGCGGCACCCGGGCCCGGATCCGCTCCGTCAGCTCCCGCAGCCGTACCGCCTCTTGTGCCGCCTCGGCCCGCACCGCCCGCAGCGAGGCCGCCGCCGCCACGATCGCCGGAATGTTCTCGAAGCCGGCCGCCCTCCCCGACTCCCGCTCGTCCACGGGCCCTTGGGGCGCGAACCGCACCCCCTTGCGCACGACCAGGAGCCCGACCCCCGAGGGTCCGCCCCACTTGTGGGCGCTGGCGGCGAGCAGCGACCAGTCGCCCTCCACCGGCCCCCACCCCAGCGACTGGGCCCCGTCCACCAGCAACGGCACCCCGGCCGCCCGGCACGCCTCGGCGACCCCGGCCACCGGCTGCGCGGTCCCCACCTCGTGGTTGGCGGACTGGAGGCACGCCAGCGCGGTGTCCGGCCGCAGCGCCTCCGCGTACGACTCCACGGTCACCGCCCCCGACCGCGACACCGGCACCTGCGTCACCGACCCGCCGTCCGCTTCGAACACCTCCGCCGAATGGAGTACCGAAGAGTGTTCGACCGAAGACACGATCAGGTGACGTCCGACGCGCCGCCGCCCCGCCAGCGCCCCCGCGATTCCGGTGTGGACGGCCCGCGTTCCGGACGCGGTGAAGAGGAGTTCGTCCGGCCGGCACCCCACCGATTCGGCGGCGGCCTCCCGTGCCGCGTCGAGCAGCATCCGGGCCCGCCGCCCCTCCCTGTACAGCCGTGCGGGATCCGCCCACCCTTCGTCGAGCGAGGCCAACAGGGCCTGCCGGGCAACGGGATGCAGGGGAGCGGAGGAGGCGGCATCGAAGTAGGACACACGGCAACGTTAGAACGTGCGCCCGCATCACAGCGGCGCGAAGCCGCGAGATGTGCGGCTCCGCCGCGTGGGCGCGACAAGCCGCGACGCACCCGCACCCGCCCCAACAAGCCGCAGACCCGAGCTATTAGGCGCCCATACCCACCCCATCAGAGTGACCCGCGACGCGTATGCCACCCTCCCCGCGAACCCCCGGAAGGCGTCGGCTAGGGTTTGGTCCGCATAAACATCCAAACCCCTGCCCGACGCAGGGCGGCGACCGGACCAGCGAGAAGGCCGCAGCTCAACCGCGCGGGCGAGACTCTCGGGAAGGCGCTACGTGAGTCCCAACGGCTCCGACCGCTCGCCGCGGCGCCCGATGCGGCGGAAGCTGCTGCAGGCAATGACCGCGGGCCTGGTCCTGGCGACCGCCACCGGTTGCACATACAAGGACTTCCCCCGCCTTGGTATGCCCACCCCGACCACAGAAGAGGCTCCGCGGATCCTCTCCCTGTGGCAGGGCTCGTGGGCTGCCGCGCTCGCCGTGGGCGTGCTGGTGTGGGGCCTGATCGTATGGAGTGCGATCTTCCACCGGCGCAGCCGCACCAAGGTCGAGGTCCCCCCACAGACCCGGTACAACATGCCCATCGAGGCGCTGTACACCGTGGTCCCGCTCATCATCGTCTCGGTGCTGTTCTACTTCACGGCCCGTGACGAATCGAAGCTCCTCAGCCTCAAGGAGAAGCCCGACGTCACCATCAACGTCGTCGGCTTCCAGTGGAGCTGGGGCTTCAACTACATCGAGCCCGTCGACGGTTCCACCGGCGACGCGGTGACCGACAAGAACCTGGACGCCATTCCGGACCGGTTCAAGGACGACTTCCCGGCGAACGCCGGCGGTGTCTACGACGTCGGTACGCCCGCCACGAAGAACCCGCAGACCGGGAACCCCGGACCGACCCTCTGGCTCCCCAAGGGCAAGACGGTCCGCTTCGTCCTCACTTCGCGTGACGTCATCCACTCCTTCTGGGTGGTGCCGTTCCTCATGAAGCAGGACGTCATTCCGGGCCACACCAACGCCTTCGAGGTGACCCCCAACAAGGAGGGCACCTTCCTGGGCAAGTGCGCAGAGCTGTGCGGCGTCGACCACTCCCGGATGCTGTTCAACGTGAAGGTCGTCTCCCCCGAGCGCTACGAGCAGCACCTCAAGGACCTGGCCAAGAAGGGGCAGACCGGTTACGTTCCCGCCGGCATCGCGCAGACGAGCCACGAGAAGAACCGGGAGACGAACAACCTGTGAGCATCCTCAACGAACCCCAGGGTGCCGCGGCGGCGGAGTCCCACTACGCGGACGAGCTGCCGGTCAGGCGCAAGCAGCCCGGCAATGTCGTGATCAAGTGGCTCACCACCACTGACCACAAGACGATCGGGACGTTGTATCTGGTCACGTCGTTCGCGTTCTTCTGCATCGGTGGCGTGATGGCGCTG